>SOJY01000046.1 GCA_004376385.1 Candidatus Bathyarchaeum sp. | reverse complement strand
AAATAAGTATCGAAGCGAAAATCTTGATTAGGCTTTTTTACGGCAAATGCTTTTGTAATCTGCTCGAACTGATGGATTTAGAGTATATTTTACCAAAAAAGAGCAAACGAGTTTTAAGGGTGGCATCCATTTTTTAGGAATTAAAAATTGAGGTGTCTAAAGTGACTGAGAGAAGCGCTTGTCCGAGTTTAGAGGTTAATTCGAAGAATTGCCGATGCAGTTATGTCTCTTGTGGCAAGAGAGGAAAGTGCTGCGAATGCATAAGGTATCACCTTGCAAGAAAAGAGCTTCCTGCTTGCGCGTTTCCGCCAGATATCGAGAAAACCTATGACAGGTCCATTGAACGATTCGTTGCATTCCATTCGGGTCAGGCTTGAATGGACAAAAGTTTAAAATTTTGAGAGCAAGAATTGAAAGGTTGTTGGTGGCTTGAATGGAGATATCGTTTGATGATTTCATGAAGCTTGATGTACGAATCGGCAAAGTTGAAGAGGCACAGCAGATTTCTGGATCAAGAAATTTGCTCAAGCTTATCGTCGATTTTGGTTCCGAGAAGAGACAGTCCGTGGCTGGTCTGCTACGATATTATGAGCCTGAAGAGCTTGTGGGCAAAAAATTTGTCTTCCTTCTGAATCTAGAGAGAAGGAAGCTTATGGGCGTAGAATCCCAGTGTATGGCTCTAGCCGCCGAAGACAATGAGGGAAACGTAGTTCTGATTGCTCCCGAAAAGGACATTGCCGTGGGAAGTAAAATTGGTTAAGCAGCTTTCATATTGTTCCTAGGATGAAAGCCAATAGTCCAGTGACAAACCAGACTAGGCTCAGGTTTTTTATTTTTTTGGCGTTTTTTCTGGAGTAGTTCCGGAGAAGCAAAATAGCGGAGACTATCAGTCCTAGGTCGGTTAAGATTACTGGGGGAATGAACCAGTCTGAAACAAGTCCCCACATCCACGGTAACGGGCTGAGGCTGACCGCCAAAAAAGAGAAAACTGCTGCAGCCAACGCTGCTGTTTTCTCTCCATATGTTACCGCAATCGTTTTGATGTTGTGTGATTTGTCTCCTTCAACGTCCACTATTCCTTTTGTCACCTCTCTTGCTGTGTTCGAAAGAAAGACTATGGCAACAAACAGCAAGGTGGACGTTTCAATCTGCCCAACCGCTAATCCTCCGTAGATAAATGGGATGACAACAGTTGCGCTGACCAAGAAATTTCCGGGGAGCCCTGTACCTTTTCCTTCGGTAATGTATGTTATGGATATAATCCACGCTATCACCGCCACCACAAGGCTCGGCAGGTTAGTTTTGGAGGCTGCTATTAATCCGAGTAGGCTCAAAACAAGAGCAAAAATTAGGGCTTCTTTTGGGCTAACGTCGCCTCTTGGAATGGGGCGGTTTGGCTCGTTGATGGCGTCGATTTCGCGGTCGTAGAAATCGTTTATCACCATGGAAGCGGCAGTTAACGAAAATGCGGTTACAAATCCCAGGAGGAGATTTGTCGTGAAGTTGAGGGTGGAAACCAGAGAAGCGCCCACGATCACCGCGAAACCCATCATTAAGCAGTTTAGTGGTCTTGTTAACTGCAGGAATCCTATTAGTTTCCCCAATGTTTCTCAACTCAGCATCTCGTCAAAATCAAACATGAACAAATATGTTACGCTGTAGAGAGCAGTTACAAGCATGACGCTTTTAGATTTATCTCTGACAGGTAACAACTGAACAGTTTTGAAGTCTGAGCCTAACAGGTTTATTGCTTATTTTTGAAGCAAAACTAGATGTTGATTCTGTTTCCCATTTTAGAAGTTGGATAACTGGTTTAGCTCAAGATGTTTTTGGGGGTCAGTTTTTTCGAAAGCTTATTAGAGCTTTGATAAAAAAAAGTTTTTAAAAAATGGGGAATTTTATTTCAGTTTCTTGTATAGCTTGTCGTGGTCAACGCTTTTTTCCATGAAGAGGCTAAGGTGATGATTGTTGATGTTCATGGATAGGAGTTTCGTTTCTTCGCTCTCCACAACTATGGTGTCTACTTCGCCCATCTGGAGGGCTTCTGTTATGTCGTGGCCTACATCAAAGGCTGTAGATGAAAGAATGGCGTACTCGATTATTTTTGTTGGGTCCTTTAGGTCTATTGATGCTGATTTTGGGCTTCTCAAAATGTATCCGATGATTCCTTCTTGATCCTTGATTTCTTGCAGTTTTTCTTGCATTTTTTCAGCATCATTTTCAGTATCATTGGTTTCAGACTTTTTGACTAGCATGCGAATTCCTCTATAACAGCGGTTTGACCTTAACTAGGTCTCCTTTTTTGATTTCGAGGGTATTACAGACTTTCTCGGGTATTCTGATCATGTTTTTTCCTTTCAGTGTCTGATCGTTAATTTCCTTCACTTTGCATAGGGTGGAATTGCCGCCAAACGTTTCGATTCTAACATGGTCGATGATTTCTTGAGTGTTTTGTTCTCCTGTTAGTACCGCCTTCATGCGGGCACGGGAATCAGTATTTTTAGTCCAGTCCACCAGTATCTCTGCGTCAATTTGCACGGAATCGCCAGCAAAGAATCCGCTGAGGGTGTCAACGACTAGATTTTTTGTAGATGGAAATTGGAGGTGTGTATGAGCGAAAGTCTCCAAGGTTTTAAGGATTGTTGGCAGTATCACATGTGTTATGGAGTAAATGTGTGTTTTATCCATGTTTTTGGATGTTGCCAGGACAAGGTACATGTCGTTGATGTTGGATAACGTTAGTTTGCCGTTTTTTCCGTTGATGTGTAAGCTTTTTAGATTGCCGATGACCTTTGCTTTCTCTTTCATGGTTTGGAAAGACGCTAGTATGTTGTTCATGGTTTTTGTGTCGGTTTCTTGGTCTCCGGTGATTATGGTTCCGTTTTTTGTAAAAAGGAAGGAGTTTTTGACATCAGGGTACGCTTTCTTGATTTCGGTCAGAGCATTGTTTAAGGCAATAGCGTAGGGGTCCCTGTTCATTTTTTTGCACGTCCTGCTTGATCTAGGAGATCTTTAGCAGAATTTTCTCTGGAACCCCGTCGCTTTCCAAGACTAGGTATTTGAGTCCTTCGGTGTCGCCTATTTGGTCAACCCAGTTTAGTGCCTCGCGGGCTTTTTGGAGTACCAATAGTTTGTCTTGTTGGCTGCGAACGACTTGTTCGATGACTGTTAGTTCGTGGAATGGGTTTGCGTCTAGGATTACGCTTAGGTCGCCGAGGTTTATCTCTCCGAGGCTGCTTTGGGCTGCCTTTCTGCCAGCGAGCTTGAAGACTACTTCGCGTATCTTCTTTGACCTCTCAGCTAGATTCCGTATCGAGTCTAGTCTGCGTAGGTAATCGCCGAGTATGCTCTTTGTTTTGGATATGTCACTGTCCATTGCTTTTGCTATTTCTATCGCGGATTCATATTCTTTTAGTTCAACTACCATATTTACACCTCCAAAGATGGTGAAAGAGGGCAGATTACCCTACCCCCAGTCTCATGTTGAAAGTTCCTGTTTCAAAGTCTAAGCTGTAGCCGTGTAAGAGCCGATCAGTGTGCCATCAGTTGCAAAGAAGTTTACACTGTACTTGTTTCCAGCGGTCCAAGCAGATGTGATTACGATAGTACCTGACGCACCGGCATCGAGTGTAGTGTCCCCTGTGACTGTGGATATTGTTGCACCGTTGACTTTTATTATTGAAATAGTGACTGCACTTGTTCCTGTGTTAGTCACTGCGATGGTGATGTTTTTATCAGCGGTTATGGTACCGAGGAAGTTCATTTCGGTGATTGCCACTTCTTTTGTTTGCATGAAGCCGATACCATAAATTGGGCACTCTCTACTGAAGGGAATGGATAAGCCTTCTTCAGTGCCTACAATAAAGTAATATCTTGTTCCTTCATTCCAACCATCTGTTAAAGTAACATTGAGTATTGAACCTGCTTTCACTACTTGCGAGCTTGGATTATAAACTACGTCACTTTGAAAGGCAAGATTTGAAGATGAAGTGCCCATATAAACTGATTCAACTTTCG
>SOJY01000100.1 GCA_004376385.1 Candidatus Bathyarchaeum sp. | reverse complement strand
ACAATATTTTTTGTTGTGTGCTACCTAGTTGCGCATGTCTTTCTTACTGTTCCTTTTCCACTTTGACCACTACTTCTTTTGGGCCATGCATTCTATCGTATAGCATTTTTGCTATGGTGAATATGAACCAGATGATGACTCCATAGATCACGCCGTTTATGATTCCCGCTGCTAAATTTTCATAACCTGTTTGCGTAATTTCAGGAATGTAATGTTCTATTATCCAAGATCCAGGGGGGGTAGTGGTGTGGCAAGCGAGATTAATATGAACAGGATGATTTTCTAGTGATGTAATCCGTATTACTTTAGTGGAGGGTTTTTGGTTTCAGGTATGATTCACTGATTTTTATGAACAATCGGTCATTGCGTTTTTCTTTGCTGAATTTTGAGATCTCGATAGCTTCTTTGAATGTTGGTCCATCGATTGTCATGGTGTGGTATTCTCCATTCTCTCCGCAGGGGTCCATGCCAGTTTCTTTTGCTAGTGCCTTCAAATCGTTGACAGAGGTTTTATTGAGTTCGCGTCCGAGCCATTCTTCCGTGAACCACTGTCCTCCCAAGCAGGTGAAGATTGATCTGAATCCAGCTGATACTTCTTCATCCAAAACTTTACGGGTATCTTGATCCCACAATGGCATGATCACAGAGATGTCTAGTCCCTCCGTTACTTTATCCATCCATCGTCCGTGCAAGTCGTCCACAACGTAGATGTCCCCTGTCACAATGCCCTCGATGCCTTTCTCTATTAGCTTTGAAATGGCTTCTCTGTAGCTTTTTTCGTATGGCTCTTTTACTCTGAGTTTGAGAAGGGGGATTCCCAAGGCTTTAGCTTGGAGCTCCATGATTGGGAGTGGGTGACAGAATGAGGGCCACGTGTCGGCGACGAAAACAACGAGATAGGCGACGTTATAGCCTTCTTTCATTACTTTGTGGCATGCTAGGGCTGATTCTATGCCTCCGCTCCAAGAAATGGCAACTTTCATTTCTAAAGCTCCTGAACTTTGATTTAACGGTGTGTCTAGAGTTTTTGTTCAGTTAGCATCCAGATAGTGGAATATTCAGATATAAATATTTTCGTAATCGTGAATGTTTAATCATGATATATTCAAAAAATTGGATATATGTTCACGCTTCTTGGATCAGTTTAGCTGCAGCATCGTTATTGAGGGCGTTCAAAGCCCTTAAAAGAACCGAGAAGTTTAGGTCTAATGGACAAATACGTTGATGAAGAAAGCGAGGCTACAACATTTTAATACGGTTTTAGTTATTTTGTTTGGAAAGTCCATGGCGAGGTAAGTATAGTAGTTCTGAAAAAGTGAGTTGATGTGAAAGCATGACTGTGTGTACCCTATGTGGAAGAAACGAAGCTGTTTTTGGGCGTAGTTATTCGGGGGAGAATCTGTGTAGAAGATGCTTCTGCAAAACCATCGAAGATAGGGTGCGGAAAACTATCTCCAAATATGAAATGCTGGGACGAAAGGACAACTTTATGGTTGCTGTTTCCGGAGGTAAAGACAGTGTTACTCTTCTTCATATTCTTGCAAAGATTGAGAAATCATTTCCTGATGTGGTTTTCTGTGCGGGTACGGTTGATGAGGGAATACGGGACTACCGTGATGAGGCTCTGCGACTTGCCGCGAGGAACTGCCGAAAGCTTGGCGTAGATCATGTGGTTACGTCCTTTAAGGAGCTGTTTGGGTATGAATTGGATGAGATTGTGGAGTTGATTCGAAGGAGAGGAGAGAATGGGTTGACGCCCTGTAGCTACTGTGGGGTGCTCAGAAGAAAGGCTCTTAACATTATGGCTCGTGATGCTGGCGTGGACAAGCTTGTTACTGCCCACAATCTTGACGATGAAACACAGACCATGCTTCTTAATGTTGTTCATGGGGATCCTATGCGGATTGCTCGGTCGAAGCCCGTTTTGAACGTGATTCATCCGAAGCTTGTGCAGCGCGTGAAGCCTCTTTGTATGGTGCCGGAGAAAGAGGTTGTTTTGTATGCTTATCTTAAGGGGATAGAGTTTCAGTGTATTGATTGTCCTTATGCTCAAACTGCTTTGAGGAATGACATAAGAGATATGCTGAATCGGATGGAGCATAAGCATGCTGGAACCTTATTCACTGTTTTCAGGTCCATGGAGAAGATCCGACCGGCGTTAGAAGCCTTCGCTGAGGAAGTGAAGCTACACGATTGTAAGCTGTGTGGGGAACCAACCGTTGGAGACGTCTGCAGAGCATGCGAGATGCTGCAGGAACTTAAGGTATTGTAGTTGAATGTATAGAAAGATTCTTTTTGGTCGATTCTTATCATGGAAGGCTGTGAACTTCGTTGACTGTACTTTCTGACGCGGAGATACTTGACTCTCTTAGAACGGGAGAAATTAAGCTTGAGCCCTCTGATCTCTCTTCTTGTTTGAATCCCGCAGGTTATGACCTGAGGTGCTCCAAGACTGTGGTTCTGAAACCGAAACAGTATATGCTTGTGGCTACGCTGGAAACCGTTGAATTGGGTTTGAATGTTGCGGCTTTTCTTCATATCCGTTCGTCGCTTGCACGGGAAGGTGTTATTGGAAGTTTTGCTGTTGTGGACCCAGGCTTTCGTGGGCAATTGACGCTGAACATTCACAACGTCAGCGAAAAAGAGATCACATTGAAAGAGGGAGAGCGTATAGTGCAGATAGTTTTCCACAGCCTCGGAAGCGCAGCAAAGAAAGGCTACAATGGCTCATATCAAAACAGCAAGGGAATAGTATCGAGCAGACGAAACAAACAGTAATCAAACAGGCATATAGAAGAGACTGTTTATTGTGGTTATTTGCTTTTTCAGAAAAAAGGCTGTTTTCAACAATCAGCTGTTATTAGTCTCCTAATATGATTGTGCCATTTTTACGGCACAGTAGAATGATGCATGTATGGGGTTCGTTAGTTGATGCTGATGAGTATAACGCCTGCGACGATTAGAAAAGCGCTTGCAACGAGCTTGAAGGAGAATTTTTCGAGTTTTCTGAGGAATATGTACGCAAAGAATAGGATGAATAGTAGTTCGGTTTGCAGAATTGGTACAACTATTGAAACCATCTCCTGACTTAGTGCAAGAAAGCATAGCAGCCATCCTGCGGCTATGCCGACTCCGGGTTTCCAGAACATTTGGAGGTCTTGTCGCGAAAACCTTGTAGTTCTAGAGTCCTTGGAGAATGCCATTACTAGAAGGTAAACGATGAGGGCTGTGGTGTACCCCACTGCAACTCCCAGTAGCGGTTGGTTGTAGATGTTCAAGCTTTCCTTTCTTACAATTTGGGAAAATGCGATAGCAAAAGAACCAAGCATGGGGACAATGAAGCCCTTTTTTGATGTGTATTTAGTTTGTGTGCTGCCGTTGTTTATGTTTCTTCCAACAAATATCACGCCAGCTACTACGCATACGAGTCCAATCCAGTTTTCGGCGGTTAGGGCTTCGCCTAGAAGCAGAATTGCTACGATTGAGGTGTACAGTGGGTATGTTGCGAAAATGGATGCGTTTGCTGAAATGCCTGCGGTTTCCATTCCCTTGAAGTAGAATAGTCGGGCGATTCCTGGGGCAAGCAGTCCCGCAACTATGAAGAGTAGTAAGCCTTCAGGGTTTATCGTGCTCAGGTTTGTGAAGTATAGGGCGAGGGGCCAGAGGATAATGTTGCCTATGATTGTGACTGTCAGGGATATGTAGACAAAGTTTGATTTGTCCAAGTTTTTTCTAACTAGGATTTGGGATAAGCCGAAAGCCAACGCAGAAAGCAAAGCCAGCGCAATACCAAACATGACTGCTTCAAAACAATACGGAAGCTATTAAACAAAACCATTTTGACTGTTCGTCTAGAGGCATAAACGTAAACGAGCGGTAGAGCAGCTCTAAAAAAAGCTTGTTTTCAACAATCAGCTGCTATTAGACATCAAATATGATTGAGGGCTCCTTAGTGAAATGGTGCGGGGAGTGGGATTCGAACCCACGAACCCCTACGGGACAGCCGCCTCAGGGCTGCGCCT
>SOJY01000217.1 GCA_004376385.1 Candidatus Bathyarchaeum sp. | reverse complement strand
GCGTTACGGCGAATCATGCTCACCGAAGTCCCAACAATGGCCATAGACGAGATTGTTATCCTCGAAAACTCTTCAATTATTAACGATGAGATTCTCGCACACAGGATGGGACTCATCCCCCTCAAAACCGACCTAGATTCTTACAACCTTCCTGAAGAGTGCAAATGCGAAAGCGAGTTTGGATGCAACCTTTGTCGTTCAAATCTGACATTGGAAATCGAAGCCACAGACAAAATGATGACAGTTTATTCAGGAGATTTGAAGCCAGAGAACCCTGACATAGCTCCAGTCAGCGATAAGATTCCGCTAGTAAAGTTGGCTCCCGAACAAAGAGTAAAATTTGAAGCCTACGCTCGACTGGGGAAAGGAAGGAAACACGCGAAATGGCAACCAGTCTCCATGTGCATTTACACGTATTTACCAGAAGTCAAGATTGACTCTGAACGCTGTGATGCATGTGGCAAATGCGTTAAGGTGTGTCCCGAAGAGGTTCTCATAGACACAGCGGAAGGGATAAAAACTCAGAAAGTAATCGAATGCACTCTCTGTATGGACTGTGCAGATGCTTGTCCCCAAGACCCGTCAGCCGTCGAAGTTTCTTGGGACAAGAACACTTTTATTTTTAAAATCGAGTCCACTGGAGCACTTCCGGTAGAACGAATCGTTGTTGAGGCTATCAAAATTCTTGACAAAAAAGTTAAGGAATTTTCCGTTCAACTGAAAAAGGGTAAGCAGAAGTGAAGAAATTAAAGGCAACCAATCCAGAGCTTATTGCGCTCATTCGAGATTTGAAGAAGAAATCACAAGAAAGCCAAACTGAATTATGGCGCAACTTAGCAAAACGTTTGTCAAGTTCAAAAAGAAGTCGTGTAGCCGTAAACGTAAGCCGATTGAACCGCTACACGAAAGAGGGAGAAACAGTTGCTGTTCCGGGTAAAGTTCTAGGCTCCGGAAAAGCAGATCATTCCATGACCATAGCAGCATTCACCTTTTCGGATGTGGCACAATCAAAGATTCAGAACGCTAAAGGAAACTGTTTATCAATCAGAGATTTGATGAAAAAGAACCCAACTGGCAAAAATGTGAAATTCATGGGGTAAACTGTGATGTCTTTTGATAAAGCTACAATTATAGATGCCAAGGGACTGATTCTTGGACGGATGGCTAGCAGTGTAGCCAAACGTCTTCTCCAAGGCGAGACTGTTATTGTTGTAAATGCTGAAAAAGCAGCCATTTCAGGCAAGAGGCTGCAAATAGTCAAGGCTGCTAAAACCTTTCTTGAGGTGGGGCATCCAAGAAAGGGCCCATTTCATCAGAGAAGACCTGACAGAATTGTTCGTAGAACCATTCGGGGCATGCTTCCTCGGCAGAAACCGAAGGGTCTGCAGGCATTCAAAAGACTTAGGGTTTATCTGGGTGTTCCATTGGAAGTTGAGGATAAAGAAATCCAGACAGTTCTTGAAGCCAGCACAGATAAATTGAAATCACCTTATATAACCGTTGGTGAATTGGCTAAAGAAATCGGCGGGTGGACCGCAGAGGTTGAATAGTGTGTCTAAATCAAAAAAAGTTATGGTAATAAGTGGAAAGCGGAAAACCGCAATAGCAAGAGCGACAGTCAGACTTGGAAAGGGAAGAATAAGAATAAACAAGGTGCCATTAGAGATTTTTGAACCTAAACTCGCTCGCGACAAAATTCTAGAACCTTTATTCCTGATAGAAGAGAAAGTTTGGAACCAACTTGACATCAACGTTAGTGTGGCGGGAGGGGGCGTCATGGGACAGGCTGAAGCCGCGCGTATGGCTATAGCTAAGGGTCTACTGAAGTGGACAAAGAGCACCCGACTTCGCACTACATTTAGAGATTACGATCGAACAATGATTGCCGGTGATCCTAGAAGAAGCGAACCTAAAAAGTTTGGAGGACCCGGGGCTAGGGCTAGGGATCAGAAAAGCTACAGGTGAGCACCCCAAAATAAGGGATATGCACTAGCAAAGGTGTTAAGAAGTCTTAAGCAAAGTGACGCCGAAATGTATAAGTAGGAATTGAATGCTCGAAACAACCAAGGTCATAATTATGTATAGGAGGTCGAATTGAAGTGATTATCCCAGTTCGCTGTTTTACATGTGGGAAGTTAATAAGTGACAAATGGGAAGAGTTCGCCAGCAGAGTCAAAACTGGAGAAGACTCAAAAAAGGTTCTAGACAGCTTAGGAATAACAAGATATTGCTGTCGCAGAATGATCCTTTCTCACATAGAAATTTCTGACAGCATCCTCAGGTTTTACGAAGAAAAAAGGAAAACAAACAACACTCAACCATTTTAGCGGTGAACAAGCATGTCATCAGTCATAGAAGATGTCATGGCGCGAAAACTTTTCAACAGCAGAGGAGAGGAAACCATAGAAGTTGACATCGTAACCACTGATGGATTCGGAAGAGCAGGTGCTCCCGCCGGAGCCAGTAAAGGCAAAGCCGAGGTAGTTTCCTATCCAGAAGGTGGAGTTGACGCGGCTATAACAAAGCTGGAAGAGCTTATCGCTCCTGAACTCATAGGCATGGACGCTGAAGAACAAAACGAGATTGATGCTCTTCTTCACGAAATCGACGAAACAGAGAACTTCGGAAATGTCGGAGGAAACACTGTCTTCGCCATATCCCTAGCCACGGCAGAAGCAGCCGCAACATCCTATGATTTGCCCCTGTTTCAGTATTTATCAGGATACCTCGCAAACGAGCTGCCATATCCTCTTGGGAATGTTTTGGGTGGAGGAAAACATGCTCTTGGAAAGACAACAGACATCCAAGAGTATTTGGTTATCCCGTTTAAGGCACCCAGCTTCGCAGAGGCGGCGAAAGCCAACATTATGGTACACCAAAAGATCGGCGCGTTTCTCAGAAAGGCTGACAAAAAATTTACAGGTGGAAGAGGAGACGAGGGAGCCTGGGCGCCCAACATAGAAAACGAAGAAGCTTTGAAGATAGTTGTCAAGGCTTGTGAAGAGGTTTCAGAAGAGCAGGGCATTGAATGCAGGGCATGTCTTGATGTTGCTGCTTCCAGTTTCTGGAACCCGAAAGAAAGCGTTTACGTTTATTCGATGGAAGGAAAAAAGCGAGATTCTGGAGAGCAGTTGGAGTTTATGTTGCAGCTCATTGAGGATTATAATCTTGCTTATGTCGAAGACCCCTTTGAGGAGGATGACTACGAAAGCTTTGCGGAACTCACGAAAAAGGTTAAGAATTGTCTAATCTGCGGTGATGACTTGTTTGTCACAAACCGTGAGAGGTTAACTCAGGGCATTAAAATGGGTGCTGGGAACTCTCTTATCGTAAAAACGAATCAGGTTGGCACGCTCACAGACGCTTGGGAAACTATGCGATTGGCGAAAAGGGCTGGATATGTTCCGGTTATGTCCCATCGTTCTGGAGAAACAACTGATACACATATAGCTCACTTAGCCGTTGGTTTCTCTTGTCCAGTCATCAAGACTGGCGTGTTACATGGAGAGCGAGTGGCGAAGATAAACGAGTTGATTCGAATAGAGGAAAATCTTGGAAATAGAGCACAAATGTCAATATTATAGTTGGAGGAAAAATATTTTGTCCGAAAGTGAAGAAAACATCGAAACATACAGCGAAGAAGAACTTCTGTTACCTCAGGATACACTGTTATCCGCGGGGGTTCATATAGGAACGAGAATGAGAACAAAAGACATGGATGCATTCATATATCGAGTTAGAGCCGACGGCTTGTTCGTTTTGGACGTTAAAAAAACAGACGAACGCATACGAGTGGCTGCCAAGTTTCTAGCCCGATTTGAACCCTCAAAGATAGTGGCTGTAGCCGGGAGATTGTATGGGCAGTCACCTGTAGAAAAATTCTGTGAAGTAATTGGAGCCACACCTATCGTTGGCAGGTTCGTTCCCGGAATGCTTTCAAACCCGCTTTACCCAAAGCGTCTTGAGCCTAACGTAATAATACTGTCTGACGCCAAAGCTGATGTGCAAGCGGTGAAAGAAGCAGCGAACATCGGAATTCCCGTGGTAGCCCTTTGCAGCACAGACAACGACGTCTCTTTTGTAGATTTGGTGATACCCACCAACAACAAGGGAAGACGTGCATTGGCAGTTATCTATTGGATTCTAGCAAGACAGATACTACGCGAAAGAGGCGAAATTCCCGCAGACGGAGACCTAAGTCAGTCCATCGAAGACTTTGAAATAAAGCTGACTAGGGAAAGACGGGAAGAAGACGAGTGAAAATCAGGTACCCGATAGTAGCAGGTTCATGGTACGCTGGTACCCCCAACTTTTTACGGAAACAGATAGAAGAACTTTTTATTCATAAACTAGGACCCGGAAGCCTTCCCAAAGTCGTAAGGGATGGCCCGCGGAGCCTTGTTGGGCTTGTTGTTCCCCATGCAGGATACCTAGCATCTGGTACTGTAGCCGCTCACGCATATCATCATCTAGCAAATGATGGAAAACCCGAAGTCATAGTAGTTTTTGGTCCTAATCATACTGGACATGGAAGCGCCCTTGCTGTAATGAATGAGGGAGTTTGGCGCACGCCTCTGGGCGATGTGGAAATTGACGCCGAAACAGCTAACAATATTTTGAGTGCTTCTAGCATCATCGATGTGGACGATAGAGCGCATGCTCACGAGCATTCTATTGAACTTCAGCTTCCCTTCCTTCAGTATTTGTATGGTTCAGACTTCAAGTTTGTTCCTGTCTGTTTTATGATGCAGGATTTGGAGTCCAGCCGCGAAGTGGGAAAAGCTACGGCAAAAGCCTTGAAGGACAAGAACGCTTTGGTTATCGCATCCTCCGATTTGACCCATTATGAACCTCAAGCAAGAGCCGAAAAGAAGGACAAAATGGCGATAGATGCTGCCCTCAAGATGGACGAAGAACAATACTACCATACCGTAGAAGATTATGGGATATCCACTTGCGGTTACGGTCCAACCATCGCCGCCATCACAGCAGCAAAAGAGTTAGGCGCCAAAAAGGCGCAGTTATTATGCTACAAGACGAGCGGCGACATACTAGGCGATTATTCTGCAGTAGTAGGCTACGCGTCTATGGCATTTACGAAAAAAGGCTAACCTAAAAGTATTTTATTTAATTCTCTTCCATTGTCTTTTGGGTTAGTTTCAATGGGAAGAGGTTCTGGCTTCGGAAAAACAATTTTGTTCGGTGAGCACTTTGTTGTTCATGGTGTACCCGGAATTGCTTCTGCAGTTGATTCAGCAGTTGACGCAGAAGTAAAAAAAGCCGCAAACGGCATCAATGTAACAGACGAAAGAACAGGCGCAAAAGGGTACGCTGAAAAGAAGAAACTTCAACAACTAGAATCAATCGAAAGAATGCTCAAAGCAATGAACATGGACCCCCAGCAGGTCGCCATAGACATCTGGTTGGGCGGAAACCTCCCCGGATTTAGTGGACTTGGAGCTTCTGCAGCAAGCAGTGTAGCAATTGCCAGAGCCATAGCAGAAGAATTTGAACTAGATTTACCTGACGAAAAAATTAATGACATTGCATATGAAGCAGAGAAAGCGTATGCGGGAAACCCTTCAGGCATCGACAATACCGCAGCAACATTCGGCGGCTTGATCTGGTTCAAGAAAAGTTTGAGCGGCGACTCAAACACGATAGAACAATTAAGCATACGCGAACCCGTCGAAATCGTCATCGGCAACACTGGAATTGTCGCTAACACTAAGGCGATGGTTGCTGGAGTTGGGGAAAGAAAACAAAGAAACCCCAAGAAATACGCTGAGTTATTCAGGCAGGCAGAAGATTTGGCGCTCGAAGGAAGAAAGGCGCTAGAAGAGTTTGACCTACAGAAAGTTGGCGAATTAATGAACGAAAACCATCGCTTGCTACAAGAAATCGAGGTCTCCTGCAAAGAACTAGATTATCTAGTTGAGTTGGCTAGAGAACAGGAGGCGTTTGGAGCAAAAATGACTGGCGGCGGAGGCGGAGGCTGCATGCTAGCCTTGACTCCCAGAAAAGAGCTGCAAGAAAAAGTTGCGACAGCCATTGAGAACGAAGGATTTGAAGTGTTAAGAACAAAGATTGGCGTTCAGAAACTGTGAGGGAAACATTTTGGGTTTTAGAAGTTTCTTGGAACAACTTGAACGTGAAGGAAAAGTAACAAGAATACAAAAAGAAGTGTCAACCGAGCTTGAACTGGCGGGAATCATCGATGCTCTTGGCGAAAAACCTTGCTTTTTTGAGAAAATAAAAGAGTCCAACATGCCCGTTGTTGCGGGTTTGGTCTCCTCCAAAGAGTTGGTCGCCAAATCATTAAACATGGACATACAGCAGATTTTGCCCAAATTGTCGAGCGCCATAGAAAACCCTGTGGCTCCAACTGTTGTAAAGAAGGGAGAATGCCAAGAAATAGTTGAACAAAACGTCGACTTAACTAAGTTGCCCATAATGCGGTACACCAAAAAGGACGGCGGAAAGTATGTTGCATCTGCCATTTCCATAGTAAAAGACCCGGAGCTCGGTAGAAACACGTGTTTTCACAGGTTAATGCTGATTGGCAAGAACAAGTTTGTGGCTCGAATCGTAGAGGACAGGGGAACCGATACTGCCCTCAAAAAGGCGGGGGGCGAACTTAACATAGCAATGTGCATCGGCAACTCCACCGCTGTTCTTCTCGCCGCTTCCACATCTCTGCCAAAGGGCGTTGATGAGCTGGGAATGGCGAATGTACTAGAAAAGACGGAACTGGTGAAATGCAAAACAATTGATGTTGAGGTTCCAAGAGACTGCGAAATCGTGTTGGAGGGACGGATAACCAAAGAAATGGTTCCAGAAGGACCGTTTTTGGATCTTACAGGGATTGTTGACAGGGTTAGACAGCAGCCTGTGATAGAAATCAAATGTATAACCCACAGAAAAAACCCCATTTACCAAACAATTCTTGCGGGAAGGAATGAGCATAAAGTGTTGATGGGGATGCCTAAAGAGCCCACCATCTTTAATGAAGTTAACAAGGTCTGCAAATGCAATGATGTGTATATTACTACTGGCGGTTGTAGCTGGCTCCACGCGGTAGTGCAGATAAGCAAACAGAATCCAGATGATGGAAAGAAGGCGATTAAGGCAGCTTTTGAGGGTCACAAGTCGTTGAAGCATTGTGTTGTTGTGGATGATGACATAAATATCTATGACAGCAACGACGTCGAGTGGGCACTTGCAACCCGATTCCAAGCAGACAAAGCCGCGGTTATAATGCCAAACCAGCCAGGCTCATCACTTGATCCATCAGGGGATTTAACTGAGGGAAAGAAAGCCAGAACATCCAAGATGGGCTTAGACGCAACAATCCCCCTCAGAGGAACAGGTAAAGGATTTAAAAAGGAAAATTACCGAAAAGTTGACTTAAACAAGTTCCTGTGATCTTATGTACTTAACAAAAAATGAAGAGAGAATGCTTGATGGCGAAGAAGGCTACGCAGTAAAAAAGTCTATGGAGATACTGGTTGCCCTCGGAAACATTTACGGCGCCGAAAAACTCGTAAAAATCGGTTCGGTCCAAGTTGCGGGCGTATCATACCATAATCTCGGAGATGCAGGGCTAGAGTATCTAAATGAGCTTGCAAAAGACGGAAAAGTCAAAGTGCTCACAACGTTGAATCCTGCAGGGATGGACCTGGAAAATTGGCGAAAGCTTGGTATTGACGAGGAGTTTGCAAGAAAACAAAACTTGGTTATTGACGCTTTCAGAAAAATGGGAATAATCATCTCCTGCACCTGCACGCCATATCTGATTGGTAACTTGCCAATATATGGAGAGCACATTGCTTGGTCTGAATCTTCGGCAGTTACTTTCGCCAACTCAGTTATCGGAGCGAAAACAAACAGGGAAGGCGGTCCATCGGCTCTTGCAGCAGCGTTTGTTGGTAAAACGCCCTGTTATGGTCTTCATTTGGATACGAACAGAGCGCCAGACACTCACGTAGAAGTAACGGCGAAATTGACTACATTTTCGGATTGGGGCGCTCTTGGTTACTGTGTGGGAAAGCAGGTGCAAAACAAGATTCCTTACATCACGGGCATAAATGATGTGAGCTTGGATGAGTTGAAGTCGTTCTGTGCTTCTGTGGTGACTTTTGGTTCAAAGCCGCTGTTTCATATGAAGGGAATTACTCCGGAATCCGAGAAACATCAGCCTCCAAAAGAAAAGATTGTTATCGATGATAGTGATATTCGGGAAGCGTATGAAGCAATCAACGACGATACAGAAGACATCGATTTCGTGTGTATCGGCTGCCCCCACGCGTCTATTAAAGAAATCGCAGAAATAGCAAACCTGCTGAAAAACAGGAAAATATCCCCAAACACGGAATTCTGGGTTGCAACCTCAAGACCCATGAAACAACTCGCTGACAAAAGAGGCTACACCAGAATAATCGAGGAGGCTGGAGGAAAGTTTGCCTGCGACACCTGTATGGCAGTGGCTCCTTTGAAGGGAAGATTTAGAACTGTTGCTACAACCTCCGCGAAAGGATGCTACTACTCACGACATAACAATATGTTGACCAAAATGGGAAGTCTAGAAGAGTGCATAAACGCAGGGGTGAGTGGAAAATGGAGTTGAAAGGAAGAATAATCTCCAAGGGAATTGCAGAAGGAGAAGCATTAACGACCACTCAACCAATTTCGTTCTATGGTGGAGTAGACCCGGAAACCAGCGAGATACTAGAAAAAGGGCATGAGCTACAGGGAAAGCGAATCAAAGGCAAAATCCTAGTTTTCCCAACAGGTAAAGGCTCAACAGTTGGATCCTATACTCTTTATCGATTGAAGAAGGGCGGGGTAGCTCCAGCGGGAATCATAAACAGGGAGTGCGAAACTGTAGTTGCTGTGGGTGCAATAATCTCTGAGATACCCTGCGTTGACGAGGTTGATATCTCACAAATAAAAACTGGAGACACTGTTCGAATAGAGAACGGTGTTGTCACAATAAAGAAGTAGTTAGCTAAAAAAAATAGCTAATCAACTAACCTATAGTAAAAAACCGAAAATAATGGTGAGAATGATGAGCGTTAAGCCAACTGTTCTGAAGCTCGGCGGTTCCGTGATAACAGACAAGGAGAAGCCATTGACTCCCAACTTAGAGGCAATTGAACGGTTGGCAACCGAAATTTCTCGAGCCAAAGTTTCGTCCCTTATTTTGGTTCATGGCGGCGGCTCTTTTGGTCATCCGGTTGCGGAACGACATGGCATTGCTGGAGGATTTGTTGATTCGTCACAGATTTTAGGGTTTGCGGAGACCCATCTAGCTATGACCCTGCTGAACAGTTGGGTTATGGAGGCTCTAATAAGCCGTAATATTCCGGCAGTAGAGGTTCATCCGTCCTCCTGTGTGGTTACGAAGGCTGATCGAATACACAACATGGAACTAAAACCATTAAAAAAAATGCTCAAGATGGGCTTTGTCCCAGTTCTCTACGGAGACGCCGTCCTCGACTCAAAGAAGGGCTTCACCATATTGTCTGGAGACCAACTTGTCTCTTCACTGGCAATAAAACTTGGCGCAAGCCGAATCATAATGGGCGCAGATGTTGACGGGTTATACACTGCTGACCCCAAAACAAACTCTTCTGCACAGCTAATTGATCACGTAACTTTGGAAGAATTGAAAAGCCTGAAACACAAGATTGAAGGGTCAAAGGCAACTGACGTGACAGGGGGAATGCTTGGAAAGATGCGTGAAGTAACATTTGCCATCGAACATAACATCGAAACGGTGATTGTGAACGCCACAAAATCTGGAAGAGTTTACAAGGCACTTAAAGGAGAAGAAGTGATTGGGACAATTATCGAGAAAGGGTGAAACAGTTGGATGATATTATTGGAGAAAGGAAAGCTGACCATATAGAAATCTGTCTCAAAGAAAATGTTCAATCCAGAAGAAAAACCACTGGATTTGAAGACGTTTCACTCGTCCATAAAGCTCTGCCCGAAATAGAAAGAAAAAAAATTGACCTCTCAACAACCGTTTTCGGCTACAAGTTTTCTGCTCCCATCTTTGTAGGAGCCATGACAGGAGGCACCGCAGAAGCCACAAAAATAAACGCTGCCATAGCCGAAGCAGTTGAAGAACTAAACCTTGGAATGGGCGTCGGAAGCCAAAGAATAGCAATTGACAACCCAAAAGCTGAACGCTCCTTCAGTGTGGTAAGAGAGAAGGCGCCAACAGCATTCATCTTAGCCAACATTGGAGGTCCACAGCTCGTCGGCAAATACGGCATCAAAGAAGCAAAAAAGGCAGTTGAGATTGTGCAAGCCAACGCCTTGGCAATCCACCTGAATGCATTACAGGAGGCTGTTCAACCAGAAGGAGACACAAACTATTCTGGGTTACTTCGCAAGATAGGTGAGGTTGCCGAAGAGCTAGACGTTCCAGTCATAGTGAAGGAGACTGGTGCAGGAATATCAGCAGAGGATGCAAAAATGCTTGAAACAGCTGGTGTTGCAGGAATTGATGTTGCGGGAGTTGGGGGAACCAGTTGGGCAGCTGTGGAGTATTACAGGGCTAAAGCTCGGCAAGATGGTTTTAGCCAAAGACTGGGGGAAACTTTCTGGGACTGGGGTATACCCACTGCAGTAAGCATTGTAGAGGCTGTTCAGTCAGTCAATATTCCAGTAATAGCTTCAGGTGGAATAAGAAACGGAATAGATGCAACGAAGGCTTTAGCTTTAGGCGCAAGTTTGGCTAGTGCCACTTACCCGTTTCTGCAGCCAGCCACAAAGTCTTCGGAAGAGGTTAAAAAGGCGCTTCAGTTATTTGTTGGGGAAGTGAGAAATGCAATGTTCCTTGTAGGAGCAGATTCCCTTAAAAAGTTGCAGAAAGTTCCGGTTGTGTTGACTGGAAAGACCGCTGAGTGGTTAAAACTGCGAGGTTTTCAACCTGAAGTTTACGCGAGGAGAAAAGCATGAGTCGTCTGTCATCTCAGATATCTGAATCAGCCGAGAAAGTGAACAGTTTCATCGAGAAAGTTGTTGATATAGAGAGTGAGCCCCAGCCGCTCTACAGAGCCTCCCGACAGATAATTGATGCGGGAGGAAAACGGCTAAGACCCTTTATTGTTTTGAAGAGCTGCAAGCTTGTGGAAGGACGGGAAGAGGATGCGATTCCAACGGCGGCAGCTTTGGAGTTGCTTCACACTTTCACTCTTATTCACGATGACATAATGGATCAGGATGAGAAGAGGCGGGGAGTTCCAACGGTTCATACTCAATGGGGAGTACCCATCGCCATAGTGGCGGGAGACCTACTCTTCGCTAAGGTCTACGAGACAATCACCAAATATACAGACACCAAACATGTAACGCCCAAGCGAATACTACAAGTATTGAAGGAAATCAGCGAAGCAACTATAACCCTCTGTGAGGGACAGACCCGAGACATGATGTTTGAAAGCAAGGAGACTGTTTCCGAGGAGGAATACCTTGAAATGATCATAGGCAAAACCGCTGCATTATTTGAAACGTCTGCAAGATGCGGCGGAATCTTAGGCGGCGCAACCAAAAGTCAGGTTGAACATCTAGGAGAGTTTGGACGCTACTCGGGCATCGCATTTCAGGTGATCGACGATGTTCTAGCATTGACTGCGGACGAAAAAGTTCTCAAAAAGCCTGTTGGAAATGACATTCGCGAAGGAAAACGTACTTTGATAGTTGTTTATGCCCTCGAAAAGGCTTCAAAGAGTCAGAGGAAAACCATTCTTGAGACACTGAGAAACAAGGATGCGTCTCCTGAAAGGATACGAGAGACGATTGAATTGATTGATTCGTTGGGGGCGATTGATTACGCCAAAGAAGTGGCAGAGAAATATATTGAAAGAGCCAAAGAGGCGTTGGCTAGTTTTCCTGCTTCCGAAGATAGAGAAGACCTCATAAGCCTCTCAGACCTCATTTTCGCTAGACAACATTAAAGCTAAGTTAAGTGGCTAACACCTTGAATCCAACAGAAGAAAAAGAAGCTAGAGAAGTAATCAAAAAATTTGTTCTCCTAAACGCGCTTCGTTACGGCGGAAAAGCTTCGCAGAAACCTGTTTTCGGCAAACTACTGGGTGAATATCCTCAGTTTAGACAAAAAATAAAAGATGTTGCACCCATCGTCAAAGAGATTGTGCAAGAAATTAACGCTCTTCATTTAGAACAACAAAAAGCGATCGTTGAAGAAAAGTGGCCTGAGGCTTTAACCAAAGAAAAAACAGAAGAGACAAAGCAGCTGCCACCGTTACCAAACGCTAAAAAATATGAGAGGGTTGTTACCCGTTTTTCTCCAAACCCCGACTTTGTCCTCCACTTAGGCTCGGCTAGGGCAATAATTCTTAGTTATGATTACGCCAAAATGTATAACGGCCTCTTTTATCTACGCTTCGAAGACACGGACTCAAAAACTAAGAAACCAAAACTGGAGTTCTATAATGCAATCAGAGATGACCTGAAATGGCTCGGCTGCAAGTGGGACGCAGAATTCATTCAAAGCGACAGACTCCAAATCTATTACGAACACGCTGAAGAAATTCTCAAAAACGGCAACGCTTACGTCTGCACATGCATACGCGAAGTGTTCCAAGAAAAGGCGAAAAATAGTCAATCCTGCCCATGTCGAGAATTGGCTGTAGAAGAAAATCTCCTTCGTTGGAATCACATGTTGGATGGAACGTATGGTGAAGGAGAGGCTGTGGTGCGAATTAAGACAGATGTGGATCATCCTAATCCGGCTGTTCGAGACTGGCCTGCGTTGAGAATCGTTGATACTGAAAAGTATCCTCATCCTAGGGTAGGCAGCAAATACCGTGTTTGGCCTCTCTACAATTTCTCTACAGGCATTGATGATCATCTGATGGGGGTAACGCACATCATAAGGGGAAAGGAGCACCTCACCAATCAGGATAGACAGGAATACATGTATCAGCATTTCGGATGGAAATATCCTGAAACAATCCACTACGGCAGACTGAAGATAACAGGAGCATCCCTTAGCAAATCAGAAATTGTGAAGGGCTTGAATAGCGGATTATACAAACACTGGGATGACCCGCGACTTGCCACTCTTGCAGCCCTGAGAAAACGAGGAATAACTCCGGAGGCAATCCACAGTTTGATGATTGACGTTGGTCCCAAGCCGGCAGATGTTGTTTTAAGCTGGAAAAATCTGTATGCACATAATAGAAAACAAATTGACGCCACAGCAAAACGCTACTTCTTTGTGCACAATCCCATAAAGATCACAGTCAATAATGTTCCACATGATTTTACGGCTCAGATTCCTCTGCATCCGGGTCACCCGGAAATTGGCTTTCGTTTCTTTGAGGTTAAGCCTGAGGATGGAGAAGCGGCTTTTCTGATTTCAAAAGATGATCTAGAAGTTGTAGAAGGCAAACGGGCGATTCGCTTTATGGGCCTCTTTAATTTTAAAGTGGAAAAAATTGAAAAAAGCTTGGTTCAAGCCACTTTTCTAGGCGAGTCCTACGAAGAAGCTAAGAAAGTTGGAGCTCCGTTGATCCACTGGATTCCTTGTAACAGCGGTGTTCCATGCGAAGTTACGATGCCTGACGCTTCTGTGGCTAAAGGAGTCTCAGAAGAGGCTTGCAGGTCGTTGAATCCAAACGAAATCGTCCAGTTCCAGCGTTTTGGTTTCGTGCGCGTTGATGGCGTTAACAAGAAACTAAACGTGCGTTTTGCACACCGATAACGCTTTTCCGGTTGTTAAGGAAATGTTTGCCTCAACGTAACTAAGTTAAACTAAGAATTCGCTCATTAGTCCAGTTTGCTTTTCTTGCTAAAGCGAAGTCTTTATACTGACCTCTTGAATACTAAATCGAGGCTGGAAAAAGGATGGCTCGGAGAAACAAACGCCGCCTGAGACTGTTTCCAAAACAAGGCTACATCATGCTGCTCATCGGAATTCTGCTTGGCTTCATGATCTTCTTGGCAGTCTCTGCAATCACCTCAACAGGAGGAGGTGGAGGTGCTGGACAAGAAGGGTTGCCATCCAGCATCACGTTCGATTTCATGTGTACAAGTGAGAAACAAGCGTGGATCGAAGAGGTTACTCCTAGATTTGAACAGTGGTTTTTTGAACGATTCAATATTACAGTCAACGTGGAACTTGACGTGAGGGGAAGTCATGATACTGTAAATCAGATCCTTTGGGGTGCGCAACCAACAGCTTGGAGTCCAGCGTCAAGTCTCTGGATACCATATCTGAACGATGAATGGTTACGCGCGGGTGGCGCGCAAGAAATAGCTACAGACTCGACTCCTCTTGTTTTGTCCCCACTAGTAATAGCTGGATGGGCGTCCTTCTTTGAAGAAAATAATGTAACTGGCTTCCAAGATTTGTATCAATTGGCAATGGATGGCATCGACTATAAGTACGGGCATCCTGATCCATTGCTAAGTAACGGCGGCGTCATGGCTGAAGTTTTGGAATTTGCAGATGCCTTAGATAAGACACCTGACCAGTTCGTTATTGACGATTTCACGGATGAATCTGCTCGGGATTTTGTCAGGACTATCGAATCGAAGGCAGTGAATTATGAAAAAAGTACCGGATTCTTTGG
>SOJY01000141.1 GCA_004376385.1 Candidatus Bathyarchaeum sp. | reverse complement strand
TTCTTTTTTGTCGTCTTGGCAGTCTAGCCAGCTGAATTTTTTGTGCAGAGCTTTCTGGTAGTACTGTTTCCAGTCATACTGCACCTGTTTGCCCCATTCATAGTAGATTCTGGGGTCAATGTAGCTCTTCAAAGACGTTGAAATGTTGTAGTCTCGGGTCTCCTCTTGAACCGTTATCTTCACTTTCATCTTCTCCACAGATGCACTATCCCTGTGTTTCCTGTTCTCTAGGCTTTGCTTCAGCTTCGCTATCCGTTCTATCTGTTTAGCTTTCATGTCCTTAATGCGCTGCCTCTGACGTTTTATGGCTTCTCGTTGGCTTCTAACTCTCTTTTTTAATGCAGTAACTGGTTTACCTTGTTTCTCTTTTTCTTCCAGTTGCCGCTTAGTATTCTCCAGCTTCTCCACAGCCGCCTTCAACAGCTCCTCCTGCTTTGCCATCCGCTCCTCATGTTTCTGAGTCCAATCTTTTGTTCTCTGTTTAATCTTGGCTTGAGCTTCCCGTGCCCGATTTTTAAGAATCTTGAGGCGGTCCTTCTTCTTCTCTAATGATGATTTCCAGTTTTTCGAGATTGTGCGCTTATGGTTACAAACTTTGGCGGCTTCAAGATTCGCCATCGTAGCCACATACTTCTTAACGTATTCTGGTTCTTCGGGTTTAACGGGAGTCTTGTCTAACTTCGTTTTAACTGCATCCGAAGCGTAAAGAGTGCGGAAAACCTTCGCTGAGAGTCCTGTCATCACTTCATCAAGAAATTCGCTAACTTGGCTTGAGCGCACTCCTTCAAAGAGGGCAGATTCTGAGTTCGAAGAGAATTCCTCAAGATTTTTGATTACCGTATATGGAAGTTTTGTGGTGAAAATGTGGGGCACACTATCTTTTCCCAAGAAGTTGAATGACACTGTTCCGTCGCCGTTGATTTTGATATGCTCCCTTCGAAGTGTTGAAGCACCAACAGTGTCTGCCTCGTCAGGGTCCTTTTCGTCGCCAACCCTGATCTTCAGTTTGTCGATAAGAAAACAAACTGTTGCGGTTTTTCTGCGTTTCAGATCATTAGATTCCAGATTCTTTAGAATATGCCTTTTAACTTTGGGAAGTTTTCGGCGAAACTCTGCTGCCTTGTCAAATTTTTCGATTTCTTTTTTCTGTTTAAAACTGCATGAATCGGAAAACCAGACGTACTTCATTTTGCCGCTAAGCTTATCCTGCCAACGGGCAATCCATATTGCTTCGGGCTCCCAGCCAATCTCTTTCCAGCTGCCCTCTGGTCTTGGAGCGTCCTTCGAAAGGTTCAAGATAATATCTTCTTTACTTGGTCCCTGTTTCCAGCTTCCGCGCATGGGATGCTCTCCACGACCCATGAAAATGGAGCTGGGCTCTGCGACGTAGTTGGCTAACTCCATTCGTTCACCATCAACCATTGCGTAACCGTAATATTGCTTGTTCTCTTCTCGGACAACTTTTCGTTGAGCCGCCAACCGCTTCTTCTCTTCTTTGGGAAGATCTTTTTTCTCTTCTCGCTCCTTTTCGACAAGAGCAATTATTTCTAAGTAATCAACATCTCCTGGTTTGACCTTGATGCCCAATTTTTCTGAGAAGTCCTTGTGAAAGTTTTCGGCGAAGACTTTATCCTCGACGTAGGGTGTTCCCGCTTTTTTTGCCCATGCTACTGCCATCTCTTCCTGTTCAGTTGTTAGCCTAGTTTCTTTTCCCTTTACTTTTACTGTGAGGTTTTTTCCTTTGTATCGGGCTGGAACTAGGACGCCGTTGTGGTGAAGCTTTTTCATTTGGGTTCTCCGCCTATAGATTGTTTAATACGGTAAATGAGAAAACATAAAGTTTTTCTTCTTAACTCTAATCTTAACTGCTCAGAGAACAAGATTTAATGCTTTAGTTTGACGTTAATGGGTAGCTTGTTGATAAAATGATGGACGCTGATGATCTTAGAAAGATACGTAGTGTAGCTGATTACCAGTTCGGCAAAGGTGTGGGAAACAAATTCTTTCCTGACACAGTTAGAATCGTTTACTCAAAGAATACGGGAAAAATACGGCACATCTACTTGGGGGATGACTTGTTGGCTACTCTTCGTCCTACAACTGGGCTATTTATTTTAACCATTGCTGGAGCCAAACGCTTGGTATCTGAAGTGAATTCTCTGCGGATGTGGGTTAAGATTCAGGATTACGCCGAACCCTTCGTAGCAAAGGGAAGAAGCGCTTTTGCAAAACACGTAACCGAAGCTGACGCTGAGATAAGACCCAACGAAGAAGTCATAGTGGTTAGCCAAAAGAATGAGGTTTTGGCTGTTGGGCGGGCTCTCCTTTCTGGAACCGAAATGAAAGCCTTCAGCAGGGGAATGGCTGTACGTGTTCGCAGAGGCGTGGCAGAAAAAAGTTAAGAAGACGACTGGAGAAGTATAGATGGGAAGGAAACGGAAATGCGAAGAAGAATGAATCCACGAAACGCGAAAAGGATGATGCAGCGCATGGGCATGAACATGGAAGAAATGCCCGACGTACAGGAAGTCATTTTCAGAACTAGCGACAAAGAGATCGTGGTTGAAAACGCTCAGGTTGCTGTCCTTGATATGCAGGGACAAAAAATCTTTCAGGTCACCGGAGAAGTAAGCGAACGCGCTCTAGAAGGACAGGCAGCAAAGGTAACTATTCCTGAAGAGGACGTGCAGCTTGTTGCAGACCAGACAGGAAAAAGCCTAGAAGACGCTAAAAGAGCATTAGAAACAAGCGACGGAGACCTCGCCAAGGCGATACTGCTACTTCAAACAGGCGGTTAATTAGTACTGTACTTTGTTTTTTTCTTCGTTTAAGTCAGCTCCAGCTACGGGGTCCGTTGAAGAAAGTTTTTACAATGGTTCAGTTAGTATATTTGCTATAAACTCTTCTGGGGAAACGGAATGAATGTCAAGATAGAATCTTTTGCTGACGAGTGGGGTCCAGAAAAAATACTGCAAGTATACGACCCCAAAACAGGAATGAAGGGCGTTCTGGTCATAGACAACACAACTTTGGGTCCCGGAAAAGGCGGAATTCGGATGATGCCAACGGTTTCAACCACGGAAGTTTTCAGGTTAGCCCGAACAATGACTTGGAAGTGTGCTCTTGCAAAAATTCCTTTTGGAGGAGCAAAATCGGGCATAATCGCTGATCCGAAACAGATGACTGAAGACAAAAAGATGGACTTAATCAGAGCTTTTTCCAGAGCATTGAAGCGGGTGTGCCCGAGCCTCTACGTAGCCGCGCCAGACATTAACACTGGAGAAAAGGAGATGGCTGCCTTTGCAGAAGAGAATGGTTCTATGAAGTCTGCTACTGGAAAGCCTGCGCATTTATGTGTTAAGCCTGGCGTTAAGTGTGGTATTCCTCACGAGTATGGTTCTACAGCTTTGGGGGTGGTGCAGGCTGCGTTTACGGCGGCAAATTATGTAGAAGACTTGGACATCGACAATGCAACAGCGACGGTAGAAGGTTTTGGAAATGTGGGCTCTTTTGTGGCTGAATATTTGACGCAGATTGACGTGAAGGTTGTGGCTGTTTCGGATTCTAAAGGTTGCATCTACAACCCTGACGGGTTAAACTATGAGAAACTGTTAGATGTCAAGACGGAAACGGGTTCTGTTATACATTATCGTCCGGGCAAAGTATTAGAGAACAAGGAGCTTTTCGAGTTGGCTGTGGACATTCTTGTTCCAGCTGCCCTACCTGACGTTATCACAAAAGAGAATGTGGAGCGTGTTAAAGCGAAGATGGTGGTTGAGGCGGCTAACCTTCCAGTACGCCCCAAAATCGAGAATGTCCTATCTGACAGGGGAGTAATGGTTGTTCCTGACATCTTAGCAAATGCTGGAGGCGTAATATCCTCTTACGCTGAATACCGTGGCTACAACCCCAAACGAATGTTGGAGCTTGTTCAACGAAAAATCAGGCAAAACACGGTAAAGGTAATAGAAACTGCTCTAAGTAAAGATGTTGGACTCAGAGACGCAGCAATGAACATCGCAA
>SOJY01000260.1 GCA_004376385.1 Candidatus Bathyarchaeum sp. | reverse complement strand
TAATAACTCAAACAAGCTTAACTGAGGACGTTAAAGAATTCTTCAACAGCTTCATTCTATACATAGAAGAAAGCCTAAACTGGTACAAATAGAAACAAGAATGCTTAAAGCTTTATATTTGTGCTTTAGCATTCAAGGGTTTAATTTGGTGTCGTGGATGAGCGGTGACCGCGAAATTCAAGGCTAATTCTAAACTTTTGTTGACCCAAAAATATCGTCCGCTCGAGCTTGAACGTGAAGTTCGTGCATTTTGGGAAAAAAATCAAACCCTCAAAAAACTTGCAGAAATTCGCAAAAAAAACAACAAGAAACTTTTAGGTTACGTTGAGGGTCCCCCAACATTAAATGGTATTCAGCATGTTGGTCATGCCCGAGGCAGAGTCATAAAAGACTTTCATTATCGCCTGAAAACAATGCAGAACTACTATGTTAGCTTCTGGGCAGGCTGGGACACCCAAGGATTACCCGTTGAACTGGAAGTAGAGAAGACTCTTGGAGCAAAAAACAAAAAAGAACTGATAGCGCGAGTAGGCGAAGAACGCTTCGTTGAAGAATGCAAGAAAAGCATCATGAAGTATCACAGCCAATGGGTTGAGGCAGACAAGAATCTGGGCCTGTTCATAGACCACGACAAAGCATACTACACCCACCAAGACAAGTACATCGAACGGGAGTGGCAATACCTCAAACGGGCATGGGAACAGAACCTTCTCGGCGAAGGATACTATGTTGTTGCCTACTGTCCCCACTGTCAAACTTCCCTTAGCAACGCCGAAGTAGGACTCGGATACAAAGAAGTTGAAGACCCCTCCATGCACTTCAAGTTCCGAGTAAACGGAACAGAAAACGAGTACTTTGTTATCTGGACTACAATGCCATTCACCCTAATCACGGACATGATCATAGGCGTTAACCCCAAAAAGGAATATGCAAGAGTCAAAGTGGACAATGAAGTGTGGATTCTGGCGAGAGCACGCGTCGAACCAATCATGGAAGAACTAGAAATAGAAAAATACCAAGTGCTCAAGACCATGAAGGGCAAAGACTTAGTGGGCACAAAATACGATTACCCCTTCAAGGACCTGATTCCCAAACAGGCAGAACTTGACCAACTTCCACTAATCCACACAGTAATAGCAGAAGATTTCGTGGACGTTACCACAGCCACAGGCATAGTCCATCTTGCCCCAGCAAACGGAGAAGACGACTTTTCAGCATCCCAAAAACGCAAGCTACCCATGTTTGCCCCCTTTGATGAGCAGGCAATGTTCACGGAGGAGGCGGGCAAGTTTGCAGGTTTCTTTGTCAGAAAAACAGACAACATGGTCGTGGAAGAGCTCAAAAACAGGGGACTATTACTAAAAATAAAAAAGGTCAAACATGAGTATCCGACATGCTGGCGGTCCCACCACAAGCTAGTGTGGATGGCTCGTAGAGAATACTTCATCTGGACAAACAAAATAAACGACAAAGTCATGGAAGCCGCACAGAAAGTAAAATACTTCTATGACAGCCCCAAGAACAGGTTCCTTGCATTCCTGAAAGAAGGAAAACCATGGTGCATCTCCAGAGACAGAATCTGGGGCTCACCCTTGCCTATCTGGGTTTGCGAAAAATGCGGAGCAAAAACGTTAGTGGCCAGCAAAAAAGAGCTAGTTGAGAAAGCTTTGGAGCTACCCGGCAAAGACTTTGAACTCCATAAACCGTGGATAGACCGCGTGATACTGAAATGCGACGAATGCAGCGGCAGAATGATTAGGGAACATTTTGTTTTGGATGTCTGGCACAACAGCGGCGCCTCACCCTACGCAAGATTCACAGACGAAGAATTCAGCAAACTAGTTCCAACCAACTTCTTGACCGAAGCTGTTGATCAGACTAGAGGCTGGGGAAACTCGCTTCTCATCGAGCACGTCATATTAACAGGCAAACCAGAAGCGCCCTACGAGGAATTCCTCTTTCAGGGCTTTGTTTTGGACGCGAAAGGCAGAAAGATGAGCAAGAGCCTCGGAAACGTGCTGGAAATCAACAAGCTGTTGCAGGAACGCTCAGCAGACATCTCCCGTTTCTACTTCCTGTGGAAATGCTCACCAATCGACTCCATGAACTTTGACCCCAACGAACTGAAGGGACGGCCATATCAGGTTCTCAGCACACTCTATCACCTTCACAACTTTTTCATGCAAAACGCCGAATACGACAACTTCAACCCAAAAAAGCACACACTACAATGGTCCAAAAAAGAGAATGTCCTGAACGCGCCCGACAGGTGGCTGCTATCAAAATTGCAGGGTCTAGTAAGGGAGTTCACTGAAAGAGCCGAAGAATGCGAATTCAATTTTGCTTTATCCAAACTAGAGGACTTTGTTGTCAACATTTTGAGCCGCGAGTATGTCCCAATGATCAGAAAAGACCTGTGGAGCGACGACCCAGAAACACTGAACCGCAGACTAGCAGTCTACTCGACCCTCTGGTATGTCCTAAAAACGTTGGTTCTCCTCTTTAACCCTGCTACGCCATTCCTGAGTGAAGCCCTGTACCAGACAGTCTACAAGGAACTGGATGATACTCTTCCGGAAACAGTGAATCTGGAAAGCTGGCCCACACCAGACACAGACCTGGAAGATTCTGTCTTAGAAGAAGAATTCGGGATATTGCTGCAGAGCCTTCCTATAGTGTATTCTGCCCGACAGGACTCTCAGCTGAAACGGCGATGGCCTTTAGCGAAAGCAGTTGTTGTTGCACCCAAAAAGGCTCATGATGCCATTAAGAAACTGGAAGCGCTGTTTCTTGAACTGGGGAACATAAAGGCGGTTGAGTATGCGGATGAGCTTCCTGAGGTTGACTCTGAGAGATGGGCAGTAGCTTCTGAAGGTGAAATACAGGTTCTGCTTGACAAAATCCGTGACGATGCTCTTGAAGGAGAAGGCCTTATGCGGGATCTAGCCCGCCGAGTTCAAGCTCTAAGGAAAGAGCTGGGATTCTCGCCCACGGACATTGTTGAGGCGGTTCACGTTGCGGAACTGGACCCGAAGAATATTGAGCTGCTGAAGCCTTACATCACTGAGATGCAGGAGCTTGTTCGCGCCAAAAAGGTTCATGTTCACGGGGAGCAGATTGAAGTTAAAGCTGATTGGCATGAAACCAAGTTGGACAAAAAGAAAGTGTACGTTGCCGTCGTGTAAAGCACAAAGCCATCTAACATCAGATTGCTTGTTTTGTGACTAGACCTGTTTGCGGTTTCGTGCACGTAAAAAGTATACTAAGCGACTGGAGAGGGTCGCTATGGTGGAAACTACAATTCCAACCGTAACTATGCTGTAAGTTAGTTGATCCTGAAAAAGCAGTGTGAGTCCTATTCCGCCATACATGAGGCTGCCGTAGTATTTCCCAACCGGATCATAGACTGCTTGCTTCGAATGGAAACTTGTCAACATGAATTGCACAAAAACAAAAACTACAAGAAAAAGAATCCACGACTGATAAAATCCTTCAAGAATGAAAACTAGTAACATGCCTGAGATGAAGGTAAAGTCAACAGTTGCATCAAAGTATGAGCCGAGCTTTGAGGTTGTTTCAAGTTTTTTTGCGAGGTAACCGTCCAGAAAATCTGTGCAAACAGCAAAAAGAAACAGGGCATATGTCACAAGCCTAATTTCTTGGTTGAATGAGTATATAAGAAAGGGTAAAGCAACTACACGAAGAGATGTAATTACCCACGGAACACTATCTGTTTTCAATGAATAAGTCTCTTCCAGCTTGCTCAGCAATATCCAACGGGTTGCCATCTCCTTCATTCGGAGCACTAGTGAACAGAGGCAGAACCGTTTCGATTGTACCATTATGTTCTTCGACAGTTTGTTGCATTGATGCTTCACTAATTCCTGAACTGCCTCCCGAAGTGACCAATACTACAGTGTCGATTCCTTGCAGATCACCTATTCTTTCAACGTGCCGCTTGATAGTTGGACTTGGATTACCTGCATATACTGGCGACCCCAAAACCAGAAGGGAATATTCAGACAG
>SOJY01000123.1 GCA_004376385.1 Candidatus Bathyarchaeum sp. | reverse complement strand
GATACGAGGATTCCTTTCTTACATCTTTAAGGCTAAGCTTGGAAAATGGTAAAAGCGCACCTATTGATTTGAAGACACTCCAGTCAAGAATGTTTTTGCTGAATACGTATGGTCTGTTGCGAGGTTACTTTCTAGTGCCTAATCGCATTTATATCTGAGAAAGTTATTGAAAAAAGGGGCAGTGCATTGGGGAATTGGACCATTGGGATTTGTGCTTACAATGAAGAAAGAAACATCGGATTGCTTCTCGGTAACTTACTTTCTAAACAGAATCTTCCAAAAGACGTGCAGATAATTGTTGTTTGTTCAGGCTGTGTGGATAATACTCCCGAAGTTGTTAGAAGTTTTGTTGAGAAAGATAAACGGGTTAAGTTAGTGGTGGAGGACATTAGACGAGGCAAAGCCAGCGCTCTAAACATTCTATTTAAATATGCTCTGAATTCAGACGACATATTGTTTTTGTTAAATGCAGATACATTACCACAAGCTGGGAGTATAAAAAAACTCGTTCAACCCCTAAATGACCCAAAAGTTGGAGCTACTATGGGACGCCCAATACCAATTAATAAACAGTGTGGCTTGTCAAACTCTATTGTTCACATAATATGGGATCTTCACCACAAAATATCATTGTATAGAAAGATTAAACTCTCCGCGGAGCTTTGTGCTTTGCGCGGTTCTATAATCAAGGAGATTCCTCCCAATTTGGTTACGGACGAACCTTTTATGGAGATGCTTATCCAGCAACAAGGCTACAGAATTGTTTATATGCCCAATGCTGTTGTCTACATTAAAGGTCCAGACAACCTAGCGGATCTTTTTGAACAAAGGAGAAGAATATTCATTGGGCATCTTCAGATACAAAAGACAACGGGGTTCACCGTTTCGACTTCGAGCAAAAAGAACATATTGTTCTCAGTAACCGGAAAGAACTTTCTGGAAACTGTGAAGAAACTTCCTTTCTTTATCTTAGGCGCAATCATAGAAATGCTTGCCCACTTCAGTGCACGTCTAGAATTTCGAAAAAGTAAAGTGCCATATGCATGGAAAACTATTGAGAGCACAAAACAATTGCGTGCGTAGAAGGTGGATGAGCTGTATGAACCGTAGCAATCTAAAATGTTCCGTGATTCTACCAACATATAACCGCTATTACTCTATTAAGTATGCTATTCAATCTGTTTTGAGACAAACTTATAGAAACTGGGAACTTATTATAGTGGACGATTCTACGTCTTGCAATACTTCAAACTACATTCGACAACTGAACAATCCTAAAGTAGTATATCATAAACCAAAGAAAAAACTGGGGTCGGCAAGGGCAAGAAATAGCGCAATAAAGCTGTCGACTGGAGAAATACTTCTGATGGCTGAAGATGATATATGGCTTGAAGAGCACTGTATAGAAGAAATAATCAAAACCCTTACACAGCAAAATGCTGATGTCGTTTGCTTCAAGATGAGGTTCATAAAGGGCTTGATCATTAAGAAAGAGTACGATCCTCACATTTTTTATCCTTTGGCGAAGAGTGCGGTACATTCAAATGCGATTCCGTATGTTTGGCATGATTGGTTCGGCGAAATGTCAGAGGGTAGAGATCCTGGTAGGTATGTGCAAGTTAGAGCGTGTCCCTCAGTTTTCGCTATGAGAAGGGATGTCTTAGAAAAGGTAGGCTACTATGATGAAAAATACATTGGGAATTGCTACCGAGAGGAAACGGATCTTCAACTTCGGATAGGTCGATCTGGATATAAAATTGTCCACACGCCAAATACTTTCTGTTTCCACTTTAGGTTTAAAGGAAAGACTGAGGGAAATAGGGCAATGAATCGAATGAAATACGAGTATTACACTCTTCGAAATCATTTTCGATTTCTTAGAAAGCTTTACTCTCAGCGAGTGCTACCTATGTTCCTTCTCTTTGTTCTATATCGTTACTTATATTACGCCCCACGACGAACTTTTGGTTACAAATACGTTGAGAAGTTGAAAGTCATGGTATTCCCTTTTCCTTGACTAAAAATGTACCCGATGTGGTGAGTAGTTGTGGTTGAAAGTGTTTCATCTTTACTTTTTCGTCTTTTACTACTTATGTTCAGTTTGGCGGTGATTGGGGAGCCTTTAAGGTTTTTACTCTCGCGTTTTTCGAGATTTTTTAAGGGCTTAGACATCTTACAAGTTCTGGTGCTCAACGTCTACTTGGGCGGGTTAATTCTATATGCCATTGCAATGGTACCTTTCGGCCTGTTCAGTTCTGCTACAATGTGGATTGTTTTATTCTTCTCCGTGTCTTTCGTAATAGTAGAGTTGTTGATTAAACGATTCAGGTTACCTGAAAAATGTGATATTTTAAGATTTGCCGTTGTATTGGCTATTTTTCTTGTCGCACTCTGGATTCAGTTGATACCTATCTCTAATCTAGTTTTTGGAAGTGTTCACGACACATCTCTCCATTCGTTATTTGTTCAAGTCCTGTTAGAAAACAGGCAAGTGCCATTATTGCTTCAACCTTACTCTGCTGAAGGGATAGTTTATCCTCAAGGATTTCATCCGATCGTAGCTTATGCTGTATGTGTCTCAAACTGTTTGATACCGAGTGCCGTTTTACATATTACGGCTCTTTTTAGTGCAATGTCTGTACTAGGTGCATATTATTTAGGGAAGGCATTGTCTTCACGATGGGGGGTTGGCCTTAGTTTAGCATTTGTGTTCGCCTTCGTAGCTGTGTGGCCAAAGCATATTACTTGGGGGAGCAACGCCTTTATCGCTAGTATTCCAATCTACTTTATTTGTCTTAGCTTTATGCCGACTCTTCAGAAAAAAAAACGAGAACTTGGTGTATTAGAAATAGTTTTCATTGGAATCTTATTTGGATACCTGGCTGCGATGCATCTCCAGCCATATGAAACGTTGATTGCTTCCATAGTGCTGTGGTGGCTGATTAACATCGCAGTAAGTAAACGAAAAACTCTTTCACAGCTAAAGTATATATTACCTATAATCCTCATAAGCATGATTCCCATAGCACCATTTTACTACAGAGGACTAATATGGCATCCATACCCTTACCATAACATTGGTCTTCCAGCAGATATAGAATTCACAATCCTACATCAAGACTTTCCCCAAGCTCTTTTCAACGTTGTCACTTGGCTTTGGAATAACCAAAGCTACTACACAGTTATGAACGTATTATACCTCACCCTACTCATTCTCAGCACTGGACTAGCAATTTTCAAAATCAGAAAAAATGGACTAGGCAGTAGGATCACTCGAATATCTTTGGCGACGCTTGTAGGGCAGTTGTTGGTCGCGCTTCTGGCAACAGTCTTTCCAGATGTGCCCTTTTCCGCCCAACCCGTTCTACTCTATCTATCTTTTTATGTGCTTATCGGAGTTTTCACAGTTTGGGTTTATCAACGGTTTTCTTCCTTTTTATCAAAAAAAATTGCCAAAAGAGACCGTGCTCATCACGGCAAATTTAGTGTTATCAAAGATTCAAAGGTTCTGTTGACCACGCTTTTAGTGATCACACTAATCAATGGACCCTTCATATTTTCTAGCATCGCTCGAGACCCTCAAATGGTATTAGGAGCTTATAGCCTGTTTGCCGTGACAAGCGCTGATGACCTCGATCTTATGTTGTGGATGAAAGATAACCTACCACATAACGTTACTATATTGGTCAATAAGCAGGAGTGTGGGCTTTTCATACCAAGTGTCTCTCATCATAAAGTAATATTTCCCTTTATCTTCAGCCATCATTCCCGTTCATACAAGCTGCTTAGCATCTTGCTAGAGGAAGGCAACCTCAATGTGACAACATGTAATCTCATGAAGCATTTTAATATAACTCACATTTACGTAGGATCTTCTACCACTGCTCATGATATGTACAAGCACAAGTGGAACCCTCAACCATTTCTTCAAAATCCAAACTTTGACCTTGTTAAGAAAGTTGGTGACGCCTACCTCTTCGCTGTCTCATACAAGTATCCAGAAGTAGCTTTCCAAGACGACTTTGAATACGACA
>SOJY01000027.1 GCA_004376385.1 Candidatus Bathyarchaeum sp. | reverse complement strand
CTGGGATGACCTCGCCGGAGGAGTCCACTTTGGCAAACCAGATATCGTAATGTGCGTCCTCATCAGTGGATCGTGTTGTGCCAGCCAAGGCGTAGCCGCCATCATCTGTTTGCACGACAAAAAGTGCTTTGCTGTCGCCTAACCCCGTGTAGCTGCTGTTCCACTGTATGTTACCATTCAAATCTACCTTAACCAAAAATAAATAACTGCGGAAACCAGCAAAGCCGGCAAGAGATTCTGTCCATCCTGTGACTGCGTATCCTCCGTCACTTGTCTGAATCATGCAACTCGTTCGCGTGGGTTCTGCAGTATCCCAAATTACGTCCCATATCCTGTTGCCGTCTGAATCTGTCTTGATTATCCAAACGTTTTGTCCTATAAATCCGCCTGTGTGACCTGCCAACGTGTATCCGCCGTCGCTTGTCTGGACTAGAGAGTTCGCGCCATCGAAACCTCCATCTCCATCATAGGTTTTGTTCCATTCCATGTTGCCGTCTGAATCGGTCTTGACGAGCCAGCAGTCGTGGGGTACATCATCACTGAAAGAATTTGATTCTCCTGCCAACGCATATCCTCCATCACCTGTTTGAATTACTGACTCCGCATCATCCCATCTGGATCCTCCATATGTTCTGTTCCACTGCATGTTACCTGAGGAATCAGTTTTAACAAACCAAAGATCCCTGCCTGTGACGTTATCTGTCGAGTAGCCCGCCATTACGTATCCGCCGTCGCTCGTTTGTATCACAGAATTTGTCCCATCAGCTGTTGCTTCCCCATATGTTTTGTTCCATTGAATGCTTCCAGAAGAATCGACTTTGATTAACCAAAAATCGCTGTCGCCTGCACCAAAAGAATAGGTTTCGCCTGCTAGGGCGTAGCCTCCGTCACTCGTCTGAACCATAGCAATTGCAACATCAGCTTCTGGTCCTCCATATGTCTGGTTCCACTCCACATTTCTATTCGCATCAACTTTAATCAACCAAAAATCAGCACTGCCCACACCAAAAGAGTACGTGGTCCCCGCTATCACATATCCTCCATCGCCTGTCTGAACAATTGCAGCCGCCTCATCATCTAATGCCCCTCCATACAGTTTATCCCATGTCGCTGGTGAAGACGAAGCGTCGACATTCGAGATGCCTAGCAAAACCAAACTGGCTACAAGAAATACCGAAATCAACAAATGGAAACTTGAGCATTTTCTTGCAGATTTAAGCACCCGTTTCCCCTGTTGTAACATTGGGCTTATTTTGTGATAAAAGGATTTTTGTAAAGGTTTCTTGACTAACTAAACGCATCAAACTGATATTTTAGTCAAACTTTCTTGACTAACTGTCTGCTACGCTGGTTTATTGTGCCTAAACATATTTCGAGATTAAATGAAGCGTTAGCAAAATATGCCTTTTGAATACTAAGAGCCAACATGTTGTCTTTTTGAATGCTCTGCTGTCGTTAGGCTTCACGTGTGCTCAATTTTTGGTGCCTCATGTTTTTTGCATATACTTTAATTTTTTAAACTAGGCTGTTGTATAAGCTGGTACTGGTGAGTATTGATGCCAAGGCGGCGGCGAACGTCAGGTCTAAAGGTTCTCAAGGCTGCATCCTCCTCTCTGCGTATGCAACTTCTCGTCACCCTCATGGATAAGGGACCCCAATCCTACACCGACCTCATGAAGGTCCTAAAACTCAACCCAAGCAGAGACGCAGGAAGATTCGCCTACCACCTAAAATATCTACTAAACGCAGACCTCATAGAACCTGACGTAGACAACAAAGAATACCGACTCACCGACCTCGGAAAAACAATGATCAGCTTCACAGAAGACATCCAACAACAGTTCTTACAAAGAAAAAAAATTCTCGTACGAACCTCCCGCCTTGCAATCGAAGAATTCGACAGAAACAAGATTGTTGAAGCCCTCATAAAAGAGGCAAACGTTCCCGTCTTTCAAGCCCAAAAAATCGCCCGAGAAACCGAAAAACGGCTCCGAGAATTCAAAACCAAATACCTAACCGCGCCCCTAATACGCGAAATGGTCAACGCAATCCTCGTAGAAAAGGGACTAGAAGAATACCGCCACAAACTCACCCGACTCGGACTCCCAGTTTTTGACGTTAACCAGCTGATAGAATCAACCGGCACCACCCTCAAAGGTGTCGAGGCGATTCACAAGTCGGCTGCCGACGCCGTCATGGAAGAGTACACTCTTCTTAATGTTCTCCCACGGGATATTGCTGACGCCCACCTGTCTGGCGGTCTGCACCTCAAGAACCTCGGCACTTGGGTTTTGAAACCAGACCAGTTCATGCATGACCTGCGTTTTTTCCTTAAGCACGGGCTGAGCCGTGGAGGACTGAACATTCAGGAGCCCTCTTATCTTCCGCCCAAAAGCATTGAAGCCGCGCTACTCGCAGCTTCCAACATCCTAACAATCGCTGCTACAGAAGCCTCTGGAGAACAGACCCTTGACTTCTTCAACATCTTCTTAGCACCCTTCATTCATGGTCTATCGGAGGAACGGATCAGGGAAGCCTTACGCCTTTTCATATCCAACTTGAACCAATCCATATGCAACGGAAGTTCAGTGGGGGCTTCCTTGGGCATAGAGTTTATTGTCCCCGACTTTTTGAAAGAGAAAGAAGCCATTGGACCTGAAGGAAAAACTGTTGGCTGTTACGGAGATTTTGTTGAGGAAAGCCGCCGCTTCGCCTCCCTCCTCCTCGAAGTCATGCTTCAAGATGACAAGCATAAACCTGTCTTCAATCCCCGTTTGATAATAAAGATACGTCCTGAAGTTCTAAAAGACCCTGAATGCGCCTCTCTTCTTTTTGAGGCACACAAACTTGCTGAAAACGGTCTTCCATACTTCGCTAACCTCTGCCCTCCTGAACAGGCGGGCACATCCTACACTTCAGCAGGGTTCAGGTTAGCGTCTGACTGGAGAAAAGACTGGGAACTTGACACCCTGCAGACAGGAAGCGTGGACAGCGTGATAATAAACCTGCCTAGAGTCATGTATGACGCAGGATGCAAAGAAAACAACTTCTTCCGTATCTTAGACGAGCAACTGGAACTGGCTTTGCAGGCCTTGGAAATAAAATACCGCACAATCAAACAACGAGAACGAGAACACCTGCTGCCTTTCCTGATGCAGAAAGCTGGCGGCGATCAATACTTCAGAATCGAAAACGCTGTCCGTCTCGTCAGCTTCGTTGGCTTGAACGAAACCATCCAAGCTTTCTTTGACAAGCCCCTAAAACAGGAGGGCGAGACTCTAGATTTTGCCAAAAAAACAGTATCGTATCTTTCCAGTGAGATTGAGAATTACTCTAAGAAGCCTGAAACTCGGGCTTGCTTGGTTATGGTGCCCGCCGCCGACGCTGCGAGAAGGCTGGCAGAACTTGACGCGGAAAAGTATGGGTGGGCAAAGGTTCGCGCTCAAGGCACCAGAGAGAAACCGTTTTACACTGACTTGGTTGCGTTGCCTTTAGGTGTCGACGTTTCTTGGAAAGAACGGCTAAAAGTTGAGGAGCAGTTTCACCGTTTGACTCCGGGAGGTCACTTAGCAGTTATACCGCTTGCTGATGAGCCGCAAAAGCCTGATGACTTGCTGTCCATAACCAGAGATGTTGCTGGAAACTACGGGGTTGGCTTCTACGTTTTCAATCGGAACCTTGCCTACTGTGCTAGTTGCCAGAAGATTTTCTATGGCAAACTGGAGCGGTGTCCCTCGTGTGGTTCCGTTAATTTGCTTCAGTCTTTTAGTCGTATATAGCCCAAAACCGTGTTTTTGCTCTTCCTGTTTTGTCCTTGTTCTTCTGTATAGTGTGCCTGTTCTGTCTGTTTGACCCCTATATATAATAAAAAACACATCTTTGTCAATACAGCTCCCCTAATTCACCTTTCCAACTTATGATAGACCGATACCTAACTGTTAATTTGATTGGACGCTTATACAAAATTTTATATCATTACAACTAAAAAATTAAATATAGGATTTTCCACTACACATTTATCTCACGAGTAAGAGA
>SOJY01000256.1 GCA_004376385.1 Candidatus Bathyarchaeum sp. | reverse complement strand
GCGCGCGTTTCAATTTGGCTGTTATTAATGTTCAGGCAATGTTGGATATTTTTCTAATTATCTGTCAAACCAGTTGGTCTGAGTGGAGGGCAACCTAAGTCTGCTATCCACTCAATCGTGGGCTATTTTATGTTTTTATAAAAAACTGGTAAATATCATGAGAGCATATAGAAAAACAAATTAGTGCAACTTAACACGTTACTTGTTACACGGTCACTGGAGCATTAGTTATGAACCTTAATGATGAAGTTATGTGGGTTGAAAAATATCGACCAAAAACCCTAAACGAAGTTGTGGACCTAAACCACGTTATAGAGAGCCTGCAAGCTTTTCTTAAAAATCCACAGTCAATGCCACATCTACTTTTAGCGGGAATACCTGGCACCGGAAAAACAACGGTTGCCATATGCATTGCACGTGAATTATTCGGAGATAAATGGAAGTCCTTCACGTTGGAGCTCAACGCATCTGATGAAAGAGGAATCAACACAGTAAGGGACAGGATTAAAGATTTCTCGCGTTATGGCAGAACAGGTTTTGGAGATGCACCTTATTCGCTCATAATATTAGATGAAAGCGATCAAATGACGGGGGCTGCTCAAACAGCACTCAGACGAATAATGGAAACCAGCTCTCGAACCAGCAGATTCATCCTAATATGCAATTATTCCAGCAAGATTATTGAACCGATTCAAAGTCGTTGTGCCATATTCCGTTTCTCAAAACTAGATAAGAACGCCATGGTAGAACATCTCAAAAAAATCGCCCAGAACGAAAAGTTGCAATTGCTAGAAGAAGCAGCAGAAAGAATTGTGGAATACTCTGAGGGAGACCTCAGACATGCAATAAACGCATTACAAACCGCCGCCGCATATCAAACAGGTGTCATAGATGAACAAACGGTTCTTCAAGTATTCGGTGAAGCTAGCCCAAGACAGGTACAGTTAATGCTTAACAAAGCATTAAGTGGCAACTTTATAGAAGCAAGAAAGATGATGTATGATCTGATCGGTCAATATGGTTTTTCTGGCTCAGAAATAGTCCGCCAGATGCAAAGAGAACTACTGAAAGTCCCACACATATCCGACAGCCAAAAGGCAGAACTAACAGACATCATCGGAGAATATGATTATCGGCTTACACAAGGCGCAAATAGCGACATTCAATTAAGTGCATTACTTGCTCAATTCTCAAAGTTTGAGAAATAAAAGGGGAAAGTAATTGAAAAAAGATCTTTTATGGGTTGAAAAGTATCGCCCAAAAAAGATGGCAGACGTAATAGGCAACGAGCAAGCAAAAACTATGTTCATCAACTGGTTAAAGAACAAACGCCGACGAAAAAAAGCAGTGTTGCTTTATGGACCAGCAGGAGTAGGAAAAACGGCTTTGGTGAACGCAGCCGCAAACCAGTTTAATTTTACGATTATTGAAATGAACGCAAGCGATACACGAACAGAAAAAGCGATCAACAAGGTAGGCAAACCAGCCACTTCGTTTGTTGCCTTGGACACGTTTTCTACGGAAACCAAAGGCAATATCCTATTCTTGGATGAGGTTGACGGCGTTTTTGGTCAACAAGATAGAGGCGGCATAGGCGCCATAATAAAAATCGTCAAAGAGTCGCTTATTCCCGTTGTAATGGCTGCCAACAATCCAGATATAAAAAAACTTAGGCCTTTGAAAAAAGTTTGCAAGATGATAAGGTTTCAACAATTACGCATACCTCTGATAATCACTATGTTGCGAAGAATTTGTGTTATGGAAAATGTTGAAGCTGAATTTGAAGCTCTTGAGAGAATTGCTCAGAATAGTCAAGGCGACATGCGGTCTGCAATAAATGATCTACAGAGCATATCGGAAGGAATACCTGTTCTAAGAGTCCAAGATACCATGTTTCTGAGTTCCCGAAACAAGGCTATTGGCATGTATGAAACGCTTATGGGAGTGTTTTCGGCGGAATCTGTTAGAGATGCAGCAATGATTCTTAACCGCTCAAGCGTCAATTATGACGATTTTCTGCTTTCAATTAGTGACAATCTCCCGCTTCGATACCCTGACTCAGCGGATTTGGCGCAAGCGTATGATCTGGTTTCAAGGGCAGATGTCTTCAGAGGCAGAGTAGGAACAGAAAACTGGCGCCTTTTAAGGTACTTTTTCAATCTTCTTGCCGAGGCTGCGACGGTATCCCCAAGATCGTTTAAACCTTTTGAAGTCATATCCCCGCCGATAAGGATAATGAAGCTTTTTTGGACAAAAGGCAAGAGGACAAAATTGAAGAATATCTGCGCAAAAATAGCTCTAAAATGTCACGTTTCACGAACTACCGCTAAAACAGATATTGTTCCGTTCGTCAAGATTATTCTAGAGAAACAAAAGTCAAGTCCAATAATTTCTTGGCTCAAACTGAATCCTGATGAGGTAGAGTATCTCACGAAAATGAATAAAGTCTAGTTGGGTGATGAAAGTGGTAGTTCTGGATAAAAAATCGTTCATACTTCCTTATGTTGAAAGAGGAAAATTTAGTCGCCTACTAAGGCTTGGTCTGGAATACAACCGAGATAAAGGTTCTTACAGCATAAGCAGTTTCGACAAAATCGAAGAGCTCATTGACACAATCTCCAGCATTCTAAACGATGAAGTATTGTTCCTCCAAAATTGCTTGATGTGCAGTAAGGTTTTTTCATGTTCTGATTGCAAGTATGCTGACGTTTGTGCAACCAAAAATCTTCCATTTCAATGCGTGTGCCCGCAATGCCTAAAAAAGGGCAAAACACATCAGCAAAAAATATTCTGAAACAAATGATGTCATTCAGTCAATTACGTAGAAGAATTGTCAGACTGTTTCTATGCCCACTTGTTATGGACTAGAGAAAATAGACTATCAATAAGTAGGGATTAGGTTCACATTTCGCCACGTGACGGCAATCAACTTTTTGGTATTAACATCGTTTTTCTTTTTTGGCGTACCAAATACAATTTTATGGTAGAGGTCTCTCTCCCAAAGTTACAGTTAAGCTAAGTTCCTGTCCGTCTCTGATAATTTCAAAAACCACGGAATCTCCGGGACTAGTGTTTCGTTCCATGTAAACCACAAGATCAGCCATTCTTCTCATAGGTAAACCATCTATTCCTGTAATCACGTCTCCACCAATCGGAATCACCTGCCCATCTAATGTGACATTCTGGTCTCCGCCTCTTAGCCCCACCTGGTCTGCGGGACTCCCCTCAGTTACATCCACAACAAGAACTCCCTGAGGCTTCTCCAAACCGATGGCATCTGCAATAACTATGTTCACGTCCCGTGCAGAGACGCCTAACCAAGGATGAGCATATGAACCAGTCGCTATTAAATCATCAACTTCCCGTTTAACAGTGTCAGATGGAACAGCAAAACCAATACCCGTAAAGGTGCCAGTCTCCGACTCTATAGCCGTGTTTACGCCCACAACCTGACCATAGATGTTAACCAAGGGACCACCAGAGTTTCCGGGGTTTACGGCTGCGTCAATCTGGATTACGTCTATGATTACATAATTTTCTGCGGCAGTCAGCGTTCTCTCCAAAGAAGAAACAATACCCACAGTTAGAGTGTCACTGAGACCAAAAGGGCTACCCATAGCCGCAACAGGCACACCCACAGCAAGTTCAGAGGAGCTACCGAGAACCACAGGATATAAAGTTGTAACTTCCGGATCAACTTTTATGACGGCTATGTCACTGTAGATGTCCATGCCAACTACACTAGCTGAGGATATGTTTCCGTCCAGAAATGAAACCTGTATGGTTTCGGCGCCTTCGATTACATGATAGTTAGTTATGATGTGACCTTTCGCGTCATACACGAAACCGGAGCCTAAACCAAGATTGGTTTGGATGAGAACAACAGAATCTTTGACTTGATTATAAATCGTAGGCCAAGGCATCAAACCAGTCTGATCTATTGCATCAAAGATTTCAAGTTGATTCTGCAGGTCCTGAATTTCACTGCTCTGCTCAGTGAGACTTGCCTCCATTGTTTCCAGTTGGTTCTGAAGGTTCAAGAAAGCTACTGCGAATACTCCAGTGTTAACAATAAGGATGATGAGAATTGCTGCAAAGGCGTAAGCCCACTTGTTGGAACTTGAAGGTGACTGTTCTTCGGGCATCAAATTATTTATCATTCCCACGTTTCAGGCGCGTATTGGTTCTGTTTAAAGGGAACCATCAGTTCTAAGGTTTTCGGATTTAAAATACACAAAAGCAGTCAATCAAACGCTGGTCTTAGACGAAGCAGCTTTGCAGTATGGTTCACGTTTTTTGACTGCTTCGATGAAGATTTCTGTCAGTTTTTTGTCATCGGCTCCTTTCCTGAGGAGCGTAAGAATGTCCACTAGGTTGTCTTTTCTCATGAGGCATGGCTTTAGTTTTCCGTCGCTTGTCACGCGGAAGCGGGTGCAGTTGGCACAAAACTCGGTGTTTTCTATGGGACGAATAAGTTCAACATTCACTTTCGGCAAAACGTAAACCCGCCGTTTCTGCATATACTTTCGGATTCTCGTCTCCGACGCCAACTTCTCTAGATTCTGCGCGATCTCATCCAAGCCAAGATGGTGACGCTCGTAGTATGTTTTGCTGAGGTTAATCGGCTCCAGTTCAATTATCTGCAAGATTGTCCCCGTCTGCGCCGCAAACTGGATCATCTTTTCTATTTCGCAGTCATTAACGTTTTTGAGCACCAGCATATTCAGTTTCACAGGGTGTAATCCAGCTTCTACCGCGGCTTTGACTCCTTCAATGGCGTCTTGTAGGTCGCCTCCCATGAGATTGTTGTATACGTCGGGGTCTAGGGTGGGGAGGCTTATGTTCAATCGATCTAATCCCGCTTTTTTCAGGTCTTTAGCTAAGCCTTTCAGATGAGTACCATTAGTGGTCATGGATAAGTCTGTTAAGCCCTCGATTCCAGTGATGCCCCGGACGATCTCGACGATTTCCTTGCGAAGTAGGGGTTCTCCTCCGGTTAGTTTAACTCGGGAGATTCCGAGGCTGATGGCTATCCGAACTATGCGAACGATCTCATCTACTGTCATTACTGTTGTGGGGTTTCTTTCGCCTTCCCTGTGGCAGTAGGGGCAATGTTTGTCGCATTTTTGGGTAACGGAAATTCTTAGGTTGAGAACTGGGCGTTTATAATTGTCGCAGATCATCAAGGGTCACATTTCTCAGCAGATGCGTTGTGTATGGGAAAACATAACTTAGGCAAGATAAACCTTTCCAAAAATAAGCTACAAAAATAGCAGAGAACAACAACAAAATAATGGAACTTAGAATGAACCTATGCACGCAAGGACACAACGTACATAAACTTGCTCCTTTCCTTCTAGCATATCAGAGACTGTTATGGTGAGTTGTATGTTGTCTTTCCAATTAGATTCGTTATCATCTAAGGAAATATACAAGGATGTTCTTGTGAGGCTTGTCCACGGAAACGAGTTGACGATGAACTACTTTGAACTGAAAAACCAAGCCGTGAAGATTCCGTTCCATACACACCCCGTAGAACATCTTGTCGTCGTTCTGGAGGGGGAAATGGAATTCATGTTTGAAGACCAAAAACTCATTCTGAAAAAGAAAGACTGTCTGTTTGTTCCCGCTAAAACACGGCACACAGCCCGTGTGATAGAGGACCCAGTAAAAGCAGTGGAGATATACCCTGTTACAGAAGACGAATACTACAAAAGATAGGGAGCAGCATCCAGCACACGCACTGAAGTTGACTTGAAATCGTCTAGCCAACCAGCGCTTTCATCAACGGGTCTTTTGAAGATTTTGCCTAGGTTCTTCCTGTTTTTTGCTTGATGATACTTGAAGTATATCTCATCGTCGAATATGCCCAGTATTTCTATCTTGCCGGTTATGTGCGACATGATATACTTGAACCGTTTACTGTGACCGTTACAGTGCTCCTTCGCTTTTTCGATAATTTCTATACCCTTGCAGAGTGGCACTTGGAAATTGTGTTTAACTCTCTTGACAGGTCTACATTGGAAAATATAGTACGGATTAACGCCAATACTCACCAGACTGTTCAGCAGATTAGCTAACGTCATAGGATTGTCATTAACGCCTTTCAGCAAGACTGCTTGATTGTTCACGATAACGCCTGATTTTATCAGGTTATCCACAGCCTTAATGGACTGTTTAGTTATTTCATTTGAATGGTTAAACTGGGTAACAACGTATATCCGTCGATCTGGACGCGAATACCTTGAGAGTATACTTAACAGCTCATCGTCTTCGAACCTTGATGGAAAGGTTACTGGCGCTCTGCTGCCAAACCGTATGAACTTTATCTGCGGAATGTCTGATAGAATCGAAAGAATCTGTTCGATAATTCCGTTTTCGAGCACAAGGGGGTCACCACCACTGACTAAAACGTTGTTGACGTGTTCGTGTTGTTTTATGTACTCTGCGGCATCTTCTAAACGCTCAATTATTTCCTTAGTTTGCAAGCCAACTAGCCTCTTTCTGAAGCAGTGCCTGCAATACGTTGCACACTTGTTTGTGGCTAATATCAAGGCGGTCTCATGGTATTTGTGCTGAAGTCCGGACATTTTGGTGTTCTCTGCTTCACCGCTTGTGTCGTAGGAGCCTTGAAGGTTAAGTTCATTCAGTGATGGAATTGCCATCTTTCGTATGGGATCATCAGGGTCGTCCCAGTCTATCAGCGACAGGTAATATGGAGTAACACACATTGGATGTTTGTTGGTGATTTGTTTCAGTTTTTTCTCTTCTTTGGGTGATAAATCAATGAAGTTTTTGAGTTGTTCAATCGTACAAATACTATTTTCCATTTATTTTCTCCTCATCATTACTTGAATTTGAAATTCGGTTTGCAACCGAGATAGCCTTTGCTTCGGTAATTCTGTAGAAGGTTCGTCCAATATCATACACGAACAAGAGAATCAATCCCAAGGCACCATAGGTAGTTATTTCCTGCAACAAGGGTCCAAAATTTGATAGATTACTAAAAAGAGGAAATAGTGTAGCAGCCACCAAAAGGATGGCGACTATGTAGATAATGTCATTGAAGATCCGCTGTTTAGACCAGCCCTCTTTTATGCCCAAACGTCTCAAAAATAGCCCCGTTACATTATCGACAATTGTTAAGACATCAAACAATGTTCGTATTAGAAAAATTCCAGCTGCAAGCAATAACCCTATCGGTAACAAAAATGCGATTTCTGCACTAGTGCTGTTTAGTGTCCATAGAACAAGGTAGCTCATACCCGCAAAAACCAGAGCAATCGCTACATTAGCCACAAGTTTAGGGAAACTATATCTAATTTCCTCACGTACAGCATTCACACTTGTTTAATCCTGTTCTGCTAAATTGATGGCACCTGTCAACGTTTTCGTATGCACTTACGGCATAATGCAGGTTTACGCATACTACAGAGGTCGACAAATACTCAATTAAGGCAATAATGTATACGTTCTGCTGGGAATTTATAAACATACTGCACAGACAACAATCCCATTTTGCACTTCTCAAAACGTGCAAACTAGAAGATTTACAGAATCAAAGTGTAGATAATGCTTAAATTTTATGCCCTGCACTTAACCCTAGCTAACGTGCTGTCCCTTGCTGATGGAAGTGATTTTTGAAAACGTGAGACTACGGGAGTTCCCTGACCGACCGAGTCGGTTTCTCTCCAGTGCTTCACCAAATCCCTTTGGAAAACTCAATATGATGTAATTTAGCGCACGCGTTTTTTTAAAAAGGGAGTTTGATTGGGCCTAAACGTTTTTGTTGTTTTCGGAGGAATGCGCTTTCTACGCCTGTGAGGACTGCCATGACGGTGGCGGTTCCATGTAGTTCTTTGGTGACTCTTGCTCCCCAGATTATTTTTGCTTTGGGTGGGATCGAACGTTTGATCAATTCGCCCGCATGATGGACCTCTTCTGTGTCATGTCTTCTCCGCCTGAAACGTGTATCAGCATTCCGCGGGCTTTGGTTACGTCTTCTATGTCTAGGAGGCGTCCGTTCAAAGCTCTCTCTGCAGCTTGTTCGACTTTACCTTCTCCGATTCCTATTGAGGCGAGTCCAGCGCCTGCCATGATGCTGCGTATGTCCGCGTAGTCTAGGTTGATTAGGCTTGCGGATGTGATTGTTTCAGTTATGCCTTTAACGAATTTTCCTACGGTTGTGTTGGCGACTCCAAAAGCTTCTTTCATGGGCAGGTTTCCAGCGAGTTTGATGAGTCTGTTGTTGTCAATTACAACAACGGTGAAGCAGCCATCTTGTGTAACTGGAGCGAGCAGATCTTACAAAATTTGCTGGAGAATTACATTAACGCCAAAGAAGCTGGATGCACCGAGATTGTGATGCTGAAAGGGGACGACCCCAACAATCCAGATAACTGGCTTCTACTATGGGGGCACGAATACCAAGAGAAACCTACACCATATATTAATTAGAGGGCGACTGCCCGGAAGGCTTTAAATATGCACAAGTTATGGAAAAGCAAGCACGCAACACTTTTTTCTATTCTGCTTGCGGTTTGGGTTTGGCTGTTATGCTTTGATGTTTTTTAAGTATTTTTTTTGCTAGCCTAGCCGCTGCTATGTATTCTGTGAATGTTAGGTCCTTTGATCTCGGATAGTTTTTGAAGTTGTAGCCAACTTTCTTGTAAAGGCATTTCATTATTAGAATCTCAATTATTTTGGCTCCGGCTCCAAAGATTTTCTCGATGGCGTCGATGAACTCTTCTATTCTGTAGGGAATGTCCTGCCTGTTCATTTTGTAGGTTTTTTCTAAATGGCAATAGATTGCCTGTTTAGCCGATTCTCCGAGTACAGAGAGTCCTTCATCTATTGCTTCCAGCAAAAGCTCCTCAAAAATTCCTGTTTTGTTTTCAGCCTCGATTTTCGGACTGAATTGTGTTTTGTATATGCTCCAATTTGTTGTGAATACTCTCATGTTTTTTAACCCTTTTGTTTTTCTGTTCCATTGTTTCATTGTTTTACTCAGAAACATATGGTATATTGTTACCCAACATACAATATTACTTAATATGTCCTATTTCATTCTGAAACATATTACGAAAACCGATATATGTCCACTCAGCTACACATGATGAACTGCTTAAACACAACCATTAAAACAGCGCCAATATTCCGAAAATTACTATACTTGATGTGAAAGACGGTTTGAGCGTTCAACATTAGAAAAAACGCTAGAAGCCCCTATCCTTTCAAGCATATTCATCAGCATAACAGCAAGGTTGAGGGTTCTGGTTTTTGTCCGGCGTGCAGAAGAGTTAAAAGCAATCTGGATAAGGTTCTTGCTAGGAGAAAATGAGTTTGCTTATTAGGAGGCTTGTTTACCTTTTATTTACTTACTACCGCCTCCACCCCATAAAGAAAAAAATTAGACGATGTAAACCCATGATAAAGGATAACCGTCAGTTTAGAATTTATTAGCCTCCTCTAATCAGACTTGAGAGGATATATTTTGGAAGTTGTTGGCGTTGTTGTCGGAATAGTTACCAGAGGAAACAAGTTTTTGGTTGAGCGCCGCAGATGGGACGAAACGATTGACCCAGAGATCGTGTGTTTGCTTGCGGGGCACGTTAAGCCCAACGAAGACATGGAGGATGCATTGAAGAGGGAGATGATGGAGGAGCTGGGCATCCAAGTGAATGATATGAAGTTTGTGTGCAAGAACTTTTACGTGGCAAGCAACGACGAGAGACAACATGCCTACTGTTACATTGTTACGGATTATGAGGGGGAACCTGTCTGCAAGGCGGCTCAGGAGATTTTCTGGGAGGACAACATCGAAAACTTGAGCTTAGAGGTTGACAAGAAAACAGTTAGGAAAATGAGAGAACTACAAGAAGAATAGAAAAATTCTTCATAGAATAGACTAAACTGTACATAGAGGAAGACCCAGAATTGGACCATAATGGGATCACAGAAAAACTGTCCAAGACGCTGAAGCAAACTTCAGAATGTCCTGATGCGAACGCCGCAGTCGTTGCTCTTTTGAGAGTAGCCGATCAGGACTTTCAGGTCTTGTTTGTGAAAAGAGCAGAAAATCCCACCGATACGTGGTCGGGACAGACTGCGCTCCCCGGAGGAAAACGTGACTCTAAAGACAGGGATTTGAAGGCGACTGTGGTTAGGGAAACCTTGGAGGAGACAGGCATAAACCTTCTTGAGGGCTGCCGATTTCTGGGAGTAATGGAGCCTCTTAGGTCGATACAGCGACCTGAAATTAGGATTCTTCCCTTCGTCGTCCTGCAAGAGAAGGAACAAGCCATAGAATTGAATGAAGAGTTAACGGGATACTTCTGGGCATCACTAAAAGAGATGTTTCATAACAGGGGAACAGTCAAATTCAGTTTAGGAGAATTCCCCGCCTACATCATAGGAAACCATGCCATCTGGGGATTAACCTACAGAATCGTGCACAATCTTCTTTCGCTACTATCAGCGATTGAGAAAGGAAAGCCAAGAGAAGACTAATTTTTCTCTTTATAAACATTAATCCTGTTTGTTTACGAGACATCAACCGTTATTTTTCGAAACGTTCGACGGCGCTGGAGACGCGTCTCAAACACTCAAGTGCATTCTCATATGTTGGGTATCCCTTTAATCCACATTCAGGTCCCGCGTATAGAACCCTCTCAGCACCAAACCGCTCAACCACCTTAACCAGCCGATTCTTCATTGCATCTACACTTTCAAGAAAGATTTCGGAATCAACTTTTCCATGGTTGATACCAGTCCAAGCGTCAGCAATCATCTCGTTTACCTCTGATTCAGTCAGTTTTTCTTGCGAATCTGCAACAATCCTTTTTTTAATCAACATATCGAAGTCGTTAACTGTTATACTAGCCTTCAGAAATTTGTCTCTTGACTCCAGCATTTCTCCAGTTTTTTTCATTTGGTTGAGGGGATCATCAACATGCGAATCAATCACGTCTAATGATGGTATATCCCAGAAAAGCGGGTTTGCTGTGCTGTGAAGATGCATCATTGTCTGGGCGTTCTTGGATTTGACTTTGTGAAAAATGGTTTCCCAAGCGCTTCGAAGGTTTTCTCTTCCTTTGGAACCGAAATCGATTAACGGGTCATCTATCAATCCGAAGAGCGGCTCATCAACTGAAACCAAACTTGTTTTGCCGTGTTTGTTGCTGAAAAGGTTGTGCTCCAATATTTGGGATATGACGTTTCCGAGTCTGCTGAAGGTTCCTTCGTCTCTGTAAGGAAAAAAGGAAGCGAGCGTGTATGGTCCTGTGACACAAACCTTGACTTCGAAAGGTTTCCCCGTCTTTTCCTGAATCATCTGTGAGTTCCGCGCTATAGCCACAACTTCAGGCATCTGACTGTTATCCGTCTTCAAAGAAGGGATCTTGGTCTCCAAGTAGCCTGCCTTAATTTTTTCTATCCCATCCATCATCGATAGAAACATCTTGTTCATGTCTCTGAATTGAGGATAATTCGGGACATCAATGTTGACTCGGATTTTGTCGAGGAAACTTTCAACCACACGTTTCTCGAAATATTCGGCTGACTCGTCCATTTGGTGGAGCCTGAAACGCTTTGCTCCCTCCAAAAACTGTGCAATATTACCGACGTAAGGTAAGCTACCCGAATCGCACGATTTTATCATTAAACTATCTCCCTTACGTTTCTTGTCTTCCCTTTAATTTGTTTTAAAATGTTCCCATCCTCGAGCCTCTATAGAAACAGTTTTCTCATCTGTTTTTAGCAGAAGATGCTTCTCCTTGGTAACTACTCCAATCTTTGTGAGCGACCCCCCAACTGTTTCCACAGCTTTTGCTGCTTTTTGCCACAACTCTGGTTTGATGGTTACCAGAAGTTCGTATTCCTCTCCTCCATACAAAGCTAACTCCACAGAATCAAAACCATGAATATCCGCGAACCTTTCCACCTCAGGAGCTATCGGAAGATTGTCAAGACGGAAGCCTACAATGCTTGCCCTAGAAAGTTCGTGGAGACTCCATGCTAGTCCGTCGCTAATGTCTATGGAGGCTGTTGCCGCCTGAGATCGAGCTAAAACCAACCCTTCTTTGACCCTTGCCTTGGGCATAAGAACGGAATCAACAAGCGCTCTCCCCATCTCAGGAGCCGAAAGACCATCCACCAGAATCTTCAATCCAGAAGCTGTTTTCCCGAAAGACCCAGTTACTGCCACGTAGTCACCAGGCTTTGCGCCGCTACGCTTGATTAGACGATGCTTGTGGCATACCCCCAATGCCATACAGCTGATTATCAGGTCGGACGCTTCGTTGGTGTCGCCTCCCACTATGTAAGTGTTGTATTCGCGGGCGCCAGCGTTCAGCCCATTGCCAATCTGCAGTATGTCCGTTTTTGTCAGGTCTGGAGGTACTCCGATGGACGCTAGGAGAGCGAGGGGCTGTGCTCCCTTTGCAGCTAGGTCGCTTATGTTCATTATTACTGCTTTGCGGGCAGCTTGCCAGAGGCTCATAGCTTTCGGAACATCTGTTTTTCTGACAAGCATATCCATGTTTATTACGGCTAGTTTGTCGGTTCCAAGGTCTACTGCTGAGGCGTCGTCTCCGAAGGGAAGGAGCATATTGGGCATTTGGTCTAGGCAGTTTAGAATTAGTTCTATGATTTTTCTTTCGCCCAACTCCTTGGCTGAACTCAACTTGGGAACCTCTGCATGTAATGTTCGCTCCTGAATGTCTTAAAAATATCTATCAGGGCGAAGTTAACGTCAACGATTTTGTAAGTGGGTCCAATTCTGAAAAACTTTTTTATACCAAATCAGTATGACGATGTTTGTCGTTAAAGCAACAAACCTTAAAACATTATATACTATAGAGGTTCTGTTGCAATGACAATTATGGGTAATAGGAGAAAAGGAAAAGCATGAAAGCAAGTAAGGTTGCATTTTTAGTTTTCTTATGTGTAGTATCTTTATGTGCAGTCACTACTCAGGTTAAGTCACAAGATAGCAGTGAAAGCGTTTACATTTTAAGTGATGGAAGCATTTACTCTTCAACAAATGCTACAGTTCCCATTCAGCAGGATGGTGACGTATATACGTTTACGGATAATCTTTTTGTGTACACATTTGTGGTTCAGCGTGGCGGCATTACAATTGATGGTGCAGGTTTCGCCATTGAAGGAGAAGGAGACATAGGAATAGAAATTAGGTCCATAAACGACGTAACAATCAAGAATGTACAACTAAACGGTATGTTCTATTACGGCATCTATATTATGGAATCATCGTACAACACAATAACCGGAAACACCATAAAAAACAACGGTAACGGCATCGTTTTCTACAACTCTACACAAAACACTATCACTAACAACATCATAACAGACAACGACGTTGGCCTTGACTTGAGGCTAACTACAGAAAACGTATTTAGAAACAACAACATGGACAATACTCACAACATCGCCATTTATGGCACTGAGCTTTCACACTTCATTAACGACATGGATGACTCAAACACAATCAGCGACGACAAAAAAGTCTATTATCTTATAGGTGAAGAAGACCTGGTCATAAACCCAGACACGTTTCCAGACGTAGGGTTTCTTGCCCTCGTAAGCTGCACGAACATAACCGTTCAAAACATAGAACTGTCCAATAATGGGCAAGGCATATTACTGGCGGTTACAACAGACTCAACAATAATGCAAAATAGCATAACAGGCAATTACTATGGCATAATGCTCTTTGCGGCTTCCAGCAACCTCGTTATGGGAAACAGCATAACAAACAACGATAGAGGCATCCAGCTTAGCATGTTTTCGACCAGTAACAGCATATCTGCAAATGATATAACAGACAACACTGGAGGAATGTTCCTCTACAACTCTACACAAAACACTATTTCTGGGAACATCATAACAGACAACGATTATGGCATCGGCTTCAGTGCGTCTGCGTACAACCTGATCAGAGGTAACTACTTCATCGACAACAGCATACAAGTTTATGATGCTAGCACTGATGACTCTACAGTAACTGCCTCAGTTAACACATGGTATGTCTCTTATCCAGCAGGGGGAAATTATTGGAGCGATTACACGGGCATTGACGTGAAGACGGGTATCGATCAAGACGAAGATGGCAGCGACGGCGTAGGAGATACGCCTCACGTTATTGACAGCAACAACAAAGACAAATATCCGCTTATTCTTGAAGGAAGCTCTCTTGTAGTTTACATTACTTCGCCGGAAAACACGACATACAATGTAAACTCTGTTACATTAACAGTCACAGTGAGTGAAACAGATTCATTGATACGTTACAGTCTAGACGGACAAGCGAACATCACAATTAGCGGAAGCACAACATTATCTGACCTGTCTGAGGGTTCACATAAGCTAACGGTTTTTGCGAAAGATGCAGAAGGAAATGAAAACTCGCACACAGTTTACTTCACTATATCCGAAGGAGCAGAGACACCAACAGAGACTGAAGAATCGGAGTCGTTACCAATAACATGGATTGCAGCAATAGTAGTGGTAGCAGTAGTTGGAGTGGCTATTCTCTACTTCCTGAAGATAAAGAAAAAACCGAGCCCCACAAAAGGGACACCAACTTAATTTCGTGCATAGGCTTGTAGACGCTGTAGCCACCCAACAGCGGATGACATACAAACCCATTTTTTACTTCGAAAATA
>SOJY01000196.1 GCA_004376385.1 Candidatus Bathyarchaeum sp. | reverse complement strand
GTTTGCTTAGTTTTTTGCGTGATTGGTTGGTTTATTTTTGTTCCGTTTGTAATAGGCGGTAGTAAAATAGGCTTTAACGTATATGTTTATACTCAGAAGGTTTAAATATGGCGTCATAGTCTATCAACGTCCCTTGGGAGAGCTTTAAAATGAGGGATAATGTTTGGCATCCACAAACCCAACACACCAAAGACTCCACTTCGCCAATTGAAGATTAGAAAACTATCCTTCAAAAAATCGCCTCTCGAAATCTTCTCAAAACTCCATAACCATTACGAAAGCGCATACATTCTCGAGTCGATTGAAGGCCCAAAGAAACTGTCACAATACTCGTTCATAGGTTTCAACCCAGTATTAACAATCACAATCAAGAACGGAGAAGCGGTTACCCACAACAAAAGAACCGACGAAAAAGAGAGAGAAAAAGTAGAAGAGCCGTTAGAGGTAATCGCGAAAACACTAAGAAACCGACCTGGATTTAAGGAGCAAAGATTCGTTGGCGGAGCTGTAGGGTACATCGCCTACGATGCAGTTAGATACTGGGAAAAACTGCCCGAAAAGGCAATCGACGACCAAGAATTCCCTGATGTTAAAGTTGGGATTTTCGATGATGGAATAATCTATGATCACAGAAACAAGCAGGCATTCTACTACTACTTAAACGAAAATCGGCTAGAAGAAATCGACAAACGACTACGAGAAACGGACAACAACGAAGCTTTGGCGCATAAGCAACTGAAAGTCAACATATCCAAAGAGAGGTTTGAGAGAGCGGCAGAGACAGCTAAAGAGTACATAACCGCTGGGGACATTTTTCAAGTTGTTCTCTCCAAACGCTACGATTTTCGAATCAGGGGCAACCTGATTGGCTTCTACCGCAACCTCAGAAAGATAAACCCATCACCTTACATGTACTTCCTGAAGTCTGGCGAACACCAGATAGTTGGATCAAGCCCCGAAATGCTTGTGAGAGTCGAAAACAGGGCAGTTGAAACGTTTCCGATAGCAGGCACAAGACCCCACGTAAAAGACCCAGTAGAGAACAAACGGCTAACTGAGGAGTTGCTGACAGATCCAAAAGAACGCGCCGAACACGTGATGCTGGTGGATTTGGGCAGAAACGACATTGGAAAAGTTTCAAAGTTTGGAAGCGTTCACCTCCCAGAATTCATGAAAGTACACCAATACAGCCACGTACAGCACATCGTTTCGCGAGTTGTCGGTGACCTCAGAGACGAATGCGATTCGTATGACGCGTTAAGAGCTGTTTTTCCAGCAGGCACAGTCTCAGGAGCCCCTAAAGTCAGGGCAATGGAAATAATCGAAGAACTAGAGCCGACAAGAAGGGGACCATACGCTGGAGCCGTAGGCTACTTCTCCTACAACGGCAATGCAGATTTTGCCATAACAATCAGAACGCTCGTTGCCAACGGAGACAACGCTCACATCCAAGTTGGAGCGGGCATAGTAGCAGACTCTGACCCAGAAAAAGAATGGTATGAAACGGAGCACAAAGCCCGTGCGCTAATCAAAGCTTTAGAAGTGGCAGGAAGTGAAAACAAGTGAAAGTGCTGGTTATCGACAATTACGACTCGTTCGTCTACAACCTCGTCCAGTACATCGGAGAGCTTGGAGGAGACCCCATCGTTTACAGAAACGACCAGCTAACACTCCAACAAGCAATGGAACTAGACCCACAGCGGATAGTTATCTCTCCAGGTCCGGGAACCCCCGAAGACCCCCACTATTTTGGAGTTTGTTCTTCAGTCTTGCGAGAGATGAGCTGTAAGATTCCCACATTAGGAGTTTGCCTTGGAAATCAGGGAATAATCTCCGTTTTTGGCGGAAAAGTTGTGCGGGCAAAGCGGCTGATGCATGGAAAAACGAGTATGATAATTCATGATGGGAAAGGCGTCTTTGAGGGCGTTACAAATCCGTTTACGGCAACGCGTTATCATTCGCTTGTTGGAGACAAAACGTCTATTCCTTCATGCATCGAGATAACCGCTGAATCCACTGATGATGGCGAGATTATGGGAGTCCGCCACAGAACATACCCAATTACAGGATTGCAGTTCCACCCCGAATCAATATTGTGTGAGAATGGAAAAAAGATAATTAAGAATTTTCTTGAAGGAAGAAACAAATCATGATCAGGGAAAGCATACAGAAACTGGTTAATGGCGCCGACTTAACATACGAAGAGTCTACGGCAACCATGAAGGAGATCATGTCTGGCGCAGCAACAAACACACAAATAGGTGCATTCTTGACTGCCCTAAGAACAAAGGGCGAAACATCCGAAGAAATAACCGCCTTCACCTCAGTCATGAAGGAATGCTGCAACAGAATTCACCCAAACGTGAAGGGGCGGCTTGTTGACACCTGCGGAACAGGAGGAGACAGGATCAAAACATTCAACATCAGCACCACCGCAGCCTTTGTGGTTGCCGGAGCAGATATTGCGGTGGCTAAGCATGGAAACAGATCAGTCACCAGCAAATGCGGCAGCGCCGACGTCCTAGAGAGATTAGGGCTTAACCTTAACGTGGAACCTAAAGCCGTAGAGGCGGCTATCGAGAAGGTTGGCATGGGTTTCATGTTTGCTCCCGCCTTTCACCCAGCCATGAAATATGCTATTGGTCCAAGAAGAGAGCTGGGCATTAGAACTGTTTTCAATGTTCTTGGTCCCCTGACGAACCCGGCAGACGCCAACGCCCAACTGCTAGGAGTTTACGACCCCAAATTAACAGAGCCCCTAGCCTACTCTCTGAAGAATCTTGACTGCGAAGAAGCAATGGTCGTCCATGGTTTAGATGGGTTAGATGAGATATCCACAATCGGAAAGACGCGTATTTCGTGGTTAAGAAATGACGAAGTTACAACAAAAGAAATGGCGCCAAAAGATTTCGGCATCAAACAAGCCAAACTAGAGGACATCAAGGGAACCACACCAAAAGAAAGCGCTGAACTCACCTTCAAAATTTTGTATGGATGCTGTGACGTAGATGATCCGAAGAGGGAAATTGTTCAGGTCAACGGGGCTGCCGCCATTATCGTAGCGGGAAAGGCTGAAGATTTTGGTTACGGAATAGAAGTAGCAAAAGAATCAATTGAAAGCGGCGGCGCCTACAAGAAACTCAAGGAACTGGTCAAATTCTCTCACGGAGACCTTTCAAAACTTGAACAGTTGGAGACAGAACATGCCTGATTATCTCGATACCCTAGCAAGGGACGCCAAAGAAACCGTTACGGCAGGCTACTATGAAGCTTCAACTCAACTCACAGCTCCTTCTGTTAGTCTCAGAAAGGCGATAACTGAAAGCAAACGAAATGCAGTAATAACCGAGGTTAAAGCTGCGTCACCCTCCAGAGGAACCATCAAAACCAGTTTTGATCCAGCAGAAGTTGCTAGAGCCATGGAAAATGGCGGGGCAACAGGAATATCGGTTCTGACAGAACCAAAACATTTCAGCGGTTCTCTCAGTTACCTAGCAAAAGTCAGAGAAGCGGTAAAGCTTCCGATCCTCATGAAAGACATAATCATCAATCCAATACAGCTTGAAGCAGCATCAAGAATCGGTGCTAATGTTGTTCTCCTGATAGAAGCCCTTTTCGAACGGGAATATTGCGAATGTAGTCTCGACGAGATGATCACACAAGCACACTCGAGACATCTTGAGGTGCTGCTAGAAACCCACAGTGAAGACGAGTTCCAGTCTGCCATAGAAACCGACGCTGATTTGATCGGAATCAACAATCGTGACCTACGAACGCTTAAGGTTGATCTTGAAATAACGGAGAGAATCCTGAAGAAACATGAAAGCAATGATAAGGTTGTTGTTAGCGAAAGCGGAGTAATGACTCCCGCAGACCTGCTGTTTCTTCGAGGATGCGGCGCTCAAGCTTTTTTAATTGGGTCATCGATCATGATGGCTGACAACATCGAAACAAAGGTCAAGGAGTTTGTTACTGCCCATTGAGAAACGTCAGAGTGAAAATTTGTGGGTTAACAAGAGAGGAAGATTTGGCTGTTACCGTAGCTGCGGGAGCGGATGCAGTTGGC
>SOJY01000070.1 GCA_004376385.1 Candidatus Bathyarchaeum sp. | reverse complement strand
TAGTTATGTTTAAAGGCGAGTAAAATGTTTGCGCTTTACGGAAATTACCACCATGGACGACAACACTAAGCCAAAAGCGAACATACATCGTAAACTAGGAATTTCTCCTTATTTTGTGATCGTTATGACGACATTCATAGACATGATTGGGTTCGGCATGATTATTCCCATCTTGCCCTTCCACCCAGAAACTGTTGGGGCGGGAGCCTTGGCTCTAGGCCTTCTAATAGGCTCATTTTCTCTGATGCAGTTCATCTTCTCTCCCCTCTTAGGGCGGTTGTCCGACAAGGTGGGACGGAGACCTGTTATCCTTTTATCCATATTTTTTTCAGCCATAAGTTTCATTGTATTTGCCCTAGCAAATTCCTTCCCTTTGCTCCTTCTCTCACGAATCACAGCTGGGATGGCTACAGAATCAGCCGTAGCCCAAGCATACATAACCGATATGACTAGCGAAAAGGAGAGGGCGGCGGGACTAGGCAAAGTGGGTGCAGCCCATGGGGCAGGATTCATAATCGGACCTGCACTAGGAGGATTCCTGAGCATCTACGGGTTCTTGACGCTCGGCATCGTAGCCGCTGTTCTGACTGGTGTAAACTTTCTTTTTGCATTCTTTTTCCTGCCCGAGTCAAACACCAAAGCTAATTCCAGTATGCAAACGTCAGCGAACTCTGATGATGGCTATTGGCGTAGGCTGGCATCTGCTCTAACAAAACCGTTGATAGGAACCGTTTTCGTAATCCTCTTTGTCATAACTTTTGCGTTTTCAGCCATACCTGTCATAGTGCCGTTGCTCGGTATAGCCTTTTTTGGTTTTGCGGAGCTTGAGATGTCCTACTTTTTCATGTATATTGGAGTGGTGCAGATTGTTCTTCAGGGTCTATTAATTGGAAGATTGACCAAACGGTGGGGCGAGGAGAACCTCATGGTTTTTGGGTCATTGCTAATGGCGCTTGGGATGCTGTTTATGCCTCTATTTCCTAGTATTGCAGTCTTTGTTGTTTCCATCACTTTGATATCGTCTGGCATCGGCACATTAAACACGGTTCTGCCCAGCTTCATTTCAAAGAGAACCCCAGCAGATGAACAGGGAGGCATGTTAGGAGTCGCCCAATCTGTGGGAAGCATCGCAAGGATTCCAGGTCCTCTAGTTGGCGGTATCGTTGCCGAATTTGCCGGATTAAATGTGGCTTTCATTCTTAGTGCAGCTCTTGTAATGATCGCCTTTGTTCTTGGGTTTAAATTGTTTCGGGCGCACAGGTTTCGTGGACAATCGACAGAGGCAGGTAGTTGCCCAAGCCACAGGGGTATGGGGTAACGTTTCCAAAAATAGGGAAATAAAAAACTGGAGGGATAAAAAAATTAACATAAAACGGTTGTTTGCGGCAGAGTTTCAAGGCGATAACCTTGTGAAGGCCAAAGAGTCCTTGACAGAAAAGGATTTTTCGAAGATTGAGAGCTATCGTTTGAGGATTGATGAGGCTGAAGGGTTCAGAGGCGTTTGGGAGATAGTTAAGGACACTGTTAAAGTTTCTTTAGGTGAGCATAGGTTGGGTATGTTGCTTTTCTTGGATGATCTGCCTCTTCATCTGGGTGCGTACCATCAGCTGGGCACCAACAATATTGTTTTGAACCGAAGTCTGGTCAACATTGTTGAGGCTGTCACAAAATCGAAGAAGCTTGTGAATGCCTTCGTCTACAGCATATTAACTCATGAGTATCTTCACGCGTTGGGGCACGTTTCAGAGGCTGAAGTTCGTTCTCTGGTTTATGATGTTTCCCGAGAATGTTTCGGGGAAGATCATATACTTACAATGTTGGCTGAGAAGACTCCTTGGATGTTAATCAAAGGGATCCCATTAAATGATATAACCGTGCCTAAGCAAGCCATGGAACTCATTAAGGACTTAGAAAAACCCAACCAAAGATACATAGTTTAAGAAAAGAACCATCTGGTCAAGCTTTGTTCTGCAGAAACTCCAGAATCAGCTTCAGAATGTTCTGTTCTACTTCAGCTTTTTTTCTATCCCCGTCAATAGGCACAAGTTTTCCGTTATCCACGAATTTCATGTAAACCTCTTTAACTCTCCGCTGAGTCTCGAGCCTTTCCATGACTGACTTCTTCCGCCTTATTCTCTTTACAACAACCTCCGGCGGGACATCAATGTATATAGCCAAATCTGGAGGAAGCGCGAACCTGTTGATTTTTTCGATCCATTCTAGGTCGAGTCCCGCCGCCCCCTGATAAGCAAGGGACGAGTAGACGCACCTGTCAGAAACCACAATCTTTCCTTCTTTCAAGGCTGGTTTAACCTCTTTCTCAAAGTGTTCAACGCGGTCAACCGCAAAAAGAAAAGCTTCTACGACTCTTGGTACCCGTTTCTTTGCTTCCAGAATAGTTCCCCGTATGAATTTCCCTAGTTCTCCTCGACTCGGTTCAGTAGTGTATACGGCGTCGAATCCTTTCTCTTGCAGGTGTCGTACAAGTCTGTGGGCGTGAGTTGTTTTTCCGCTTCCGTCAAGACCTTCGATGCAGATGAAAATTCCTCTCTTTTTCACTGTACAGTTCAGCCTCTGTCCCTTAATGATCGATTACCTTAAATAATAATGCTCAAGATTGACAACGTTAAGGAGAAACGTTCCCTATGCGACGATACTGGGGAGAGATCAAAGACCCCGTTCATGGCTATGTTTACATTACCGAAGCGGAGAAGCAGCTTATCGATTCTTATCCTGTTCAGAGGCTTCATCGTCTAAGGCAGTTGGCTGGGTCGGAGTTTGTGTATTCAGGAGCAAATCACACTCGCTTCGAGCACTCCATTGGGGTTATGCACTTAGCGGGTAAAGTAGTGGAAAACCAGAATCTTTCTCAGCTTCTTTCGGAAGAGGAGGTTCAAATGGTCAGAATGGCGTCTCTTCTTCATGATGTGGGTCACGGTCCATTCTCTCATGTTTTTGAGCATCTTCTTGTGAAGTTTTTGAACAAAACTCATGAAGATATGACGCGGTGGATTATCCAAAAGTCTGAGCTGCGGGATATTATCAGCGGAGTAGGATATGACCCTGATGCGATAGGAAAACTTGCGGTTGGGGAACTGCGGAGGCAAGGGAAGGCTTTCTTGGATCAGATTATCCATAGTACTGTGGATGTTGACAAGCTTGATTTTGTGGTGAGGGATACTTATCACACTGGGGCAGAGTATGGGTATGTTGATATCTTTCGTCTCATTCACATGTTGGATGTTCTTGGCGAAAACCTTGCTGTTGATGTGGGAGCGCTCTCAGCTCTGGAATCTTTTGTTTTGGCGAGGTTTGAATCGTTTAAAAGCATCTATTTCCACCGTGTTGGGAGAGCCGCTCAGATAATGCTTGCTTCAGCTATGGAAGAAGCAAAAGATGAACTGGGTTTGGTAGAGTTTGATTCTCCCCAAGATTACCTTGCCTTAAATGATTACACTGTTTGGACTAAACTGAAGGAATGCAAAAAGTCTAGAGGAATTATGGAGGACTTGGAGAGGCGTAAGCTCATCAAATGTGTCTACGACAGAACGTTTCATGTGAAAGAGAAGCTGGTGCCCAGTATTTTCAGCGTTGACGAGGTTCGAGATCAGCTGAGAAACAAAATTGCCTCAGAGGCAGGAGTTGAACCTCACTTTATTGTGATTGATGTGCCAACAGTGCCTTCGGTGCCTTATCATCATTCTGATTTGCTTGAGCCGATGGAAATCCCTGTTTTCCAGAAGACCCGAACTGGAGAAAAGATTCCCTTACGGTTAAGTGATATTTCCTCGGTTTTTGATGTTCTTAAGGGCTTCATAAACATCCTTCGAGTCTACACGGATGAAAGGTACGTCGATAAGGTGAGTGTTGCCGCGGAGAAGGTCATAGGTGGAACACCCTCTTCGGCGAAGATATCCTTCTGATGCAGAAAAGTTAAAAACTGAGTATGTTTATTTGGTTGATGCCCTGTTTAGGCTCCGATAGTATAGTCAGGTTAAGTATTTCGGCCTTTCGAGCCGAAGACCCGGGTTCGAATCCCGGTCGGAGCACCAAACATTTATCTTCTTACTTTTC
>SOJY01000265.1 GCA_004376385.1 Candidatus Bathyarchaeum sp. | reverse complement strand
TCATATTAGGAGACTAATAATACTTCATTGTTGAAAACTAGCTTTTTTCTGTTTTAGCCCAAAAGATAATCATTTGTTGTCCAAAGCTTTTTGCGTGTTAACCGTTTTATGTGAGAACAAACAGCAGTGCACTTTGCATGTGAATACTTTCAACTTTTGTGGGACCCAGCAAAACCAACCTAACACGTTTACGTCACATATCAGGAGACTAATAACAGCTGATTGTTGAAAACAACCTTTTTCCTGAAAATTACACCCAAACCAAAAACCTATCAAAAATGGGACTTAACGGGAGAAGCCTCAATCAGACAAGTGTTTGAATCGCTCTCCCGGCGCCAATCATGCTTTTGAGACAGCACTTTTGGCTACTCAGTGTACCCTAAAGAGGGTTAAAATGTGCAGAATCCTTTTTTTCATGTAGTTTCTAATGGAATCTAAGGGTCAGTCAAACTGAAACAATAGAATATAGACTGCTGATTGAGACGTTAAAACTGTTGAACAACTCTAAAATATACCGGATAACAATGTGTAATTAAATGCTTACTGAATTGATTTATAAAGTGTTTGTTAAGGCGATTAGCCCAATTTTACATCGTCCCATGATTATAGGGGCTTTCAATTACACCCCTTTCGAAGAAATCTTTAGAAAGGCGATGGATTTTGTGTGGAATAACCGGTTAGAAGGAGACTATTTGGAGTTTGGCGTGTATCAAGGTAAATCTTTTGCTGCGGCTTTTCGTTTCGCTAAGCTTTTTGGCTTAAAGTCAATGAAATTTTATGCCTTCGATTCCTTCCAAGGTTTGCCCAAAATTTCCGGAGTGGACGCAGAGGGTTTCCAGCACTATCATGAAAGCGAGCTTTCTTGCGGTCTTGCCGAGTTCAAGAAGAATATCTGTGGAAGAGGAGTTGACCCGAGAAGAGTAGTAATTATCCCAGGATGGTACAACAAAGTTCTTAATGAAGAAACAAAAAAGAAACTTCAAATCAAGAAAGCGGCAATTATTATGGTGGATTGCGACTTGTATGCCTCAACAATTTCTGTTCTAAACTTCATAACAGATTATCTACAAGCTGGAACCATCATTATGTTTCATGATTGGTTCAGTTACCGAGCCGACCCAAACAGAGGCGAACAAAAAGCTTTCAGAGAATGGCTGAAGAAAAATCCGTCAATAACGGTAACGGAATATAACAGATTCGGCCCAGAAGGCAACTCCTTCATAGTCACTCACATTTCCGAATAGAACCATTCTCCATGCTCTCTGTGGAGTAACGTAGGTTCCACCAATTATATGGAAGCCTTGTGGAAAATTGTTTTTGATCTTCTGCTTATTGGAAAAAGTTACTCGCGTTATCATTACAGTTTCGCAAATACCGGTAAAGTTCTCAGCTTATGACTAAGAGGCTAATTAGGTTTTTTTGGTTCTACTTTACTATTTTAGGTTTATTCAGTTGCTATTCGTATCTTAGTGCGTCTACTGGTTTTAGTCTCAAAGCCCGCCAAGCAGGGTAGATTGCGAAGATTACGCTGACTGCGATGCCAATAACTACGCCTAAGGTGGTTAAGCCTGCGCGAAGTTTCCTTAACCGTATTGCACCAAAAGCATAAGAGAAAACGTCTCCGAGCTGATATACTCGTTAACCGAAAGACAGCCAGCGCTGAAACTAAAAGAGTCTGATGGCAATCTTGAGGTTATCATCTCCCATCTAGAGAAGCTGCTAGGCAAAGAGGGAGCGAGAATTATACATACGCTTAGCATCAAACGTTTATGCCAAAAGCTTAAACAAGAATATGAAACGGTGGAAACCCACTTTTTGGTTCTCGACGAGCTCTATGAAATGAAGTTCAAGCTTTTGGCTCCCTTAATGAATAGAAAGCATTCAGACCATAACTGAGAATACCCGAAAAACCTGTTTCAAAGAGAGACAGAACTAGCTACTCTAACGTAGACGCTAGCCCAACTAGATAAGTCGGCATAAACGAAGGAAGACATCAATCGAAGAGCTAGGTTCCTCCCGCGGCATCGTTGCTTTAGTCATCACCTTTTTCGCTCCCGATTTGTTAGATTCTCCATCATGGAAGCGCTTTCTAAGGGTTAGAAGGGGAGTTTTGCATAAAAATGACCGAAAACTTCAAACTCCTTCCTCAAACTTATATACAACAACAAAAAAAAGGAACGTGGTTGGAGAAGGAACCCTCGTGATTTCTGATGTCTTGCCGTACGCAGTTGCACTCGGAGCAGTTATAGTAGCTTTAATAACAATTTATCTGATGAGGAGTGGAAGGAAAGAGACCCGTGAAGAGCCACCGGAAGTTCCCATGGCTGCTGCGATATTGCCCCTGAAGGGAGAACGAACTGTTACACCTTTTGACGCTCAGAAATCCAAAAAAGAACTTAGCATATTAGATGTGGAGAGAGAAATTCTTAGTTACGGCATTCGACGCCTCTACGAAGCTCAGGCTGAAGGAAAGATAAACGACAAGGAACGAGAACGTCTAGCCCAGGGATACAAGCATAGGATGCTTGAAATTAAAGACTCCATCACCAAAAACGAGTCAGTCGTGGCTCTCCATGAATTGGAATCCATGCAAGATGACCTCATCAAATTATTCAATGACCGCTTTGACGATATAAACAAAAAGATAGGGGGTTTGAGGGTGAACTTGGACATAAAACCAAAACCTGAGACCCCCAAACCTTCATCAGGTTTGCCGTCTTCTCGACATGAAAATGCTAAGAGGGAGCCAAGGAAGCCCTCGAAGCCGAAGAAAACTGAGGCTGAAGAGAGAATTGACAAGATCAGATCTGAGGTAGAAAAGGTTTTGGAGCGGCTTGGGCAAATGGAAACTGAGGCTTGAAAAGGTGAGTTGGAGAGAAGAAGCTAAGAAAAGGGTAGCTTTGGAAGCAGTTAAGCACGTAGAAGACGGTTTTGTTGTGGGGTTGGGCAGTGGAAGCACAGCTGCTTATGTGATTCAGGAGATAGGGCGGCTGATGCGGCAGGGTAGTTTACGGGTTCTCGGAGTCCCAAGTTCTAGTCAAGCCATGCTTTTGGCTGTGCGTTCAGGAATTCCCCTGACGACTCTAGATGAATATCCCACTCTTGACTTAGTCATCGACGGAGCCGACGAGGTCGATAAGAAGTTGGACATGATTAAGGGCGGTGGCGGAGCATTGACGAGGGAAAAGATTGTTGCCTCAGCAGCCAAGCAGGTTGTTATAGTTGCGGATGAGACGAAACTGGTGGAGAAACTGGGAACAAGCTTTCGGGTGCCAGTGGAGATTTTGCCCTTCGCCTTGGCTACAGCGACTGCTAGCATAAAGGAGCTGGGCGGGAAGCCTCTTTTGCGGGAGGGCAAAGGAAAGGTTGGTGCAGTTGTGACGGACAACGGCAACTATATCGTTGACGTCGATTTTGGAGCCATAACTGATGCTGAGGAACTGAATCAGCTGCTCAAGCTTATCCCCGGCGTAATCGAGACAGGTCTCTTCATTGGAATAGCAGACATAGTTTACCTAGGTAAACCCGACGGGATAATCAAATTAGAAAAGTAACTGGGTTTTGCTGCAAATACTGTTTTGCCTCATGTAAACAGAAGAGAGTTTAGCGCATAAAAAGAAGAGAGTTGTTTTAGGGTTTACCAGTGGCATCCACCGTATCCACCGTAGCGGCTGGAACGACCGTAACGATAGTAGCCGTCATCTTCTAGTTCTGTCCAACGCTCTTCCATGTGTTCTCTCATTTCGTCCCACCAGTCTTCTCCGTCGATGTCAGCCCAGCGATCTTCCATACGCTCTTTCATTTCGTCCCACCACTCCTCAAACTCTTCGCCAAGTTCTCCCTGTTCCTTCGCTTCCTCCAGTTCTTCCCAGTGATCCTCCATGTAATCCTTCATTTCGCTCCACCATTCCTCATCTTCGAATCCGCTCCCCGTCACACCATAGTAAGAGCTGCTAGGACCACGGTGAGCAAAAGCATACGTTACAGGAGCAGCCACGGCAATTATTACCAATGTCAGAGCCAGAACCAATGTTTTAGTTTTCATCCCGACTTTTCACCTCCACACATTATTGCAC
>SOJY01000040.1 GCA_004376385.1 Candidatus Bathyarchaeum sp. | reverse complement strand
GACGAACAAACAAGGATAACAGAAAAACTGAGAGAACTAAGAAATCGTCCAGAAAAAACTGAAAAACGCCTTAAACACTCTGACTTCTAGAGCCTAAGAGTCAACGATTACCGAGCCATCTACGAAATTAACAAAAACAAAAAACAAGTAATCCTACTCTATATTGGTCACACAAAAAAAGTCTACGATGACTTCTCAAAAATACTCTAAAACACAATCCCCAATCACATGCACGCAAATCCAATTCTGCACAAGCTAACGTGCTTAAATTCAATAGATTCACACACACTACTTAGATAAACAAAACAGACATACAAAAACTTGAAAGAAATGCTGAAAGGATTAGCGGGGCAAAAGCAAAGGCTCTGAAACATAAAACCTTTAAATATACTACCCCATATTTGTAGCACGAGGATATACTGATGGAAACTGAAGTTGTAGTAACTAGAAAAGGTCAGACTACAATTCCCGTGCGGCTTCGCAAAAAATTCAAAATTGAGGAAGGCACAAGACTTGAAGTGATCGAAACCGAAGAGGGCATACTATTCAAGCCCAAGAAATCAACATGGGACCTTGCCGGTTCAGGTTCCCAGTTTGCAACTCCTGAAGAAATGAAGAAACTCTTAGACAAACTCAGGGAAGAAGATGTCTAGAACAGTTTACGACACCAGATTCTTCATTGAACTATATTATTCCAACGACGAGAAAGTACTTCAAAGAACAAGAAAGGAAAGAAGGCGCCGAGAAAAATTTATCTCAACCATTGTGATTCATGAAGTGTACAAACTTACGCTTGCGCGTGAGGGCAGAGAAACCGCAGTCCTTAGAGCAACGCTGCTGAAAAAAGACTTTAAAACAGTGCCTGTAGACGCTGAAATCGCCGAGATTTCTGCAGAATTAAGGCATAATTACAATCTCTTGATGGGCGACAGTATGATTGCAGCCACAGCAGTCAGTTTAAAGGCTATATGTGTCTCAGATGACCCTCATTTTCAGCGCATCAAAGAAATCAAGACAACATGGATCTAAAAGCTGCAAATCACTCGCCCCCTCTACACCTTAGCACCTAATTCTCATCGAAAAATTAACAACCATATTTCACAAGTCTTATATTAACCTCCGAGTTTCATCGTAGATGATAAGCAATACACGAGTTTGATGTAGTCATCATCGAGGACGAGACAGGCGGATACATAGCATTTGTACCCACATTATCTGGCTGCCACACCCAAGGAGACACTCTGGAAGAACTTATGAATAACGCAAAAGAAGCCATCGACCTCTACATGGAAACTCTAACAAAAGAGGAGAAAAAAGACCTTCTACAACAAAGAGTAGTTGGAATACAGAAAGTGAAGGCGCTTGCCTAAAATTTAGGCCCATAACTCCTCAAAAACTAATAAAGATTCTTCAAACAGCAAGTTTCAACGTCATTCGCCAAAAAGGTTCCCACGTCATCATGATAGACGATAGAAAAACTAGAATAGTGATACCAGTTCATCCCGAAAAAGACATCAAACCTGGTCTATCTCCTGATTTTATACGTTATACCGCTCCCGCCTCAGCGGATAGAAGCGCGCCACCTATTTTATATGGAAAATTTCGAAAAACTTCGATTTTTCTTTCATAATCTCAACAATTGTATTGGCATCTAAGAATCCTTTTTCTGTAATTATTCCTGTTATTAGATTCGAAGGGATAAACTCAAATCCTTCCTTCAACTCGGTGTTTTTGCCTAGAAAGCTCAAGGCATTTACCTTCATAGTTTCGCAGACAGAATAGAATGGTATCCTACATTCTTTTGCCTTAATGGCAACTTTATGCGTTGGAGTTCCGTTTATAATCGATCCATCACAAAGCACGCTATCAGCTCCTACTAAAACATATTTTGTCTTTTGGACATACCTGCAGATTTCGTTATCGGGAAAAACTTCTGTAGGAATCTTCATTGATTTAAGAAATCTTGCCAGAATTTGACCATACTGAAACTTGTTATCGTCAGTTCTTGACTCCGCAACATAAACTTTGAAGCTTTTTCCCTGCTGTTTCGCTAATCTTAAGGTCTCACAAATTGTAGAACTGTAGCTGCAGGTTGTTAAACAGTCAGAATCGGTAATTATGGTTGCTGCCAATTCAGCAGATTTTTTGACAGCGATCCTGGATTCTTTACATAATTCGTCTATTCTAGATATTACAAGTCTCCGAACAAAAACTAAATCATGTTCTTCCAAAGTATTAACTTCATAGACAATTTGCGCCACCAAATTTCGAACAGGAGCCATACTGGGTCTTGCTTCAAAAAGTCTTCTACCAACTTTACTAAAATCTTCTACAAAACCTCTACGAGTCTTATTCTCGCTGGTCTTAGCAAAAAATCTTAAAACATGTAAAGCTTTTCTCGCAAGCTGACTAGCCCCACTCGACATGTCAAACTCAATTTTCCTAATTTTGTCAGAAAACTGCATCTTCCCACAAGTCGAACTTAAATTTGAACAATTTATATTTTGCTTCCAATAGCAAATTTACGCGACCTACTTAGTTGTTGAGTAAAAGAATGCTATGTCAATTAAGATGCGTGCGCATCAAAAACCAACTATCCTGCCGAATCTAAGACCACTACACACTCTGGACAGAATTCTCCTTAGAATAGTAATAATCTGAAAATCAACAAAAAACACACAAACAATCAATGCGCCCACTGATAGATAATCAAGAGATTGAAGTGAATGCGCACAAAAGTGCTACATCTGCAACGCACGCGGTATGCATTTGGGTAAATCTTAATAACATATTCTGAGAAGCCTCCGTGGAGAAGGCAAACCAAAGAGGTTGTGTGCGAGCTAACTATTCTTCTTATTGGCGACAAACATGCTAATTAAAACGGGAACAATGTCAATAATCATGCTGGTTCTAATCTCCAGTTAGCGAGCGTGCTAGAATAGCTTCAGAAGCGTCCCCAATACGGCTTCAGGCTTCTCTTCACTTTCTTGACCACGTTTTTCACCTCTCCAAGCATCTGAGTTTTTTCGGTTCTTAACGGAAACGGTTCCTCCAAGCCGATATCAACTCCAGCCAATCCTGAAATCAAAGCTGACCACGCTCTTGACAAGACCTGTGGTTTGTAGCCTGAACACATTAGGTCAACCTCTTTGCCATCGCATATCTTTGCAATTTCTCTCACGCTTTTTCCTATATACCTGAACCCGTCTAGAGTCAATCCTAGCTGAGTTATCTCGTCGCTGGGGTGGGGATCAGAACCTCCGTTTCTTATGACAAGCTGTGGATTGAACTCTTCCACCAAAGGGAAGATTAATTCATTAAATACGAACTTGTATGCCTCATCGCTTGCGTAGGGCGGCAGCGGCACATTGACCGTGTATCCCTTTCCCTTACCTTCTCCAACTTCATCTTCGTAGCCTGTGCCGGGATAAATGTACTTCTGATGTATGTCTACAAAGAGTACTTTAGGATCTGAATAGAAAGCTTGACAGGTTCCGTTTCCCGCATGCGCATCTGTATCCAAAATCAAAATTCTTTCCAAAGCGTACTTTCTAAGTGCGTGTTTAACAGATACAACCACATCATTGTATACGCAAAAGCCTTCCCCATAACTGGGTTTGGCGTGGTGGAGTCCCCCTCCTATCGACACGGCCTTCTCATATTTTCCTTCCTGAACGAGTTCACAAGCAAGCATGGAATTTTTGACAATCACTCTGGCTGCGGGCTCTACACCCTCCGGGAATTGTCTTGTTGTGGGATTCACGTTGTCCCCGCTCATGTACCTCAACAGGTTAGAAACCCCCTCCGCGGACGCTGTTTGCATTGCTTTGATGTAATCTTTTGTATGCCAAAGCTCAAGATCTTTATCGCTTGCAGGCTCTTCATTCAGAAAGACTTCGAATTTGCCGCTTTTGCTGAGCGTTGTGTTGAAGTAGGACATGAAACTTTCAAATCTGTCACCTCTAAAGGGATGTCCTAGCCCGAAATCGTAGTTTTTCAGCTTGTTGCTGTATATTATTCCTACTTTCATATCACGTCTGCCCTCGTCTCGGTTTTCTACGTTATAATTACTCTGTTAGCGCG
>SOJY01000106.1 GCA_004376385.1 Candidatus Bathyarchaeum sp. | reverse complement strand
TTTCGTCTTCTTTTGGAGTATTTGAAGGATTCAAATAGAAGCGATAAGCAAATGGCTAAGGTAATGGGAGTTTCGGAACCAACTATAGCTCGGATGAAACGTAGATTAGTGGAAGATGGTTTAGTGGAACATTTTTCTGTTATTCCAAATTTTTCTAAAATTGGATACGAGATTCTGGCATTTTCTTGTGTTAAATTCAATCCGGAAAAGTTAGCGGAAATTGAAGGAAAAGCAAAAGAATGGGCGCAACGCAATCATGAAATAATATTCACTTCAAGGGCTGAAGGTATGGGAATGCATGCTGTAACTATTTCTTTACACAAAAATTACGCAGAATATGACAAATTCCTCAGAAAAAACAAGATAGAATGGAGAGGACTTCTGGAAGAGGTGCATTTCATGCTCGTTGACCTTAAAGGAGAAAACACTAAATCTTTCTCCCTAAGGTCTTTGGCAGAAAAGCAGAAAAAATAATGGGCTAACAAGTTTTTGCTTTATTTGTGTCTGTTCGTTGTCTAGGCGTGAAAAAGAGGAGAGAATTTTTGGTCTTTGATGCTTTTTGTTATTTCTTGTCTAAATTCAATTGAATGATGTGCTTTCTTTATTTTTGTTTTTTACACGAAAACTGTGACGTTAGATAATCGCTTGGATAATCAACTGCTCTTTACAGTTGATACTACTGATATTGTTTGGATTTTAGTAAGATTTATTACTTGCATCTCTCCTTTTTTGGGGAAGTGGTACCCCAATCTAAAACTAGCTTTATCTCCCCCTGATGGCTCAGTTTTATTAAAGGTTGGGGTACTGCTTTCTACCTTATCCAGCGATTTTAGGACTTGTTCTTTCAAGCAGGCGCACGCGAAAAGTAATTTCTATGGAGATAAACGTTTTATCGTGAATGTCTAGAAAAAATTGGGCTTCTGTTGTGCTGTTTCCCTAAAAAATAGCCTGAAATGGTTCGATGTATACATGATCTTTTCCAAAAAACGTTTACGTCTTTAAAGCGGGAATACTATTGTTGTTGTGGAGGCTAAAACGTTGTTTCTGCGGGGGAAACGGAAGTTAAAGGTGGACTTGGGAGAATTGAAGGATGAATGCGAAGCCTTGTCCAGTTTCCTGAGTTCTAAACTCAAGGCTGATGTAACTTCAAGCGGCAATAAAATCTTTGTAGACACCAATTCTTCATCCTCAAGCGAGCTGAAGAGACTGGTGACCAAGTTTGTTTACCGTAGGCATCTGAATCACAAGTATTGGGTTGCGCTGGAAGGCGATGTCGTGAAAGTCAACAAGTTTAAACGTTTCGAGAAAAAGGAAAAAGAAAAGAAAGGAATTATCCCTTCAACGATTAAGCATGGCTGGTAGGAAAGAAAAAAATAGTTGCGCGCGTTCAGGAGTATGCCTTGTCGAATATGTTAAGTGCTGATTTGGTTTTCAGAGCGAAGGTCGTTTACTTGATTCTCTCCAAAGACACTGAGGAAGCTCTGAAACTGTTGAGTAGCCATTACGGGGTTGTGGAACCAAAACTTAAGGTCGGCATACCGAAACGTTACTCAAAGAACCCTGCATGTTACGTATCCAAGAACAGAACGATTCATGTTTCTCGCAGGGAGATTCTCTACCATCCCAGCATAATCCTTCACGAGTTTTATCATCACCTCAGACGAGTCACAAACGCACAGGGAGGCATAGAAAAATACGCCAACAATTTTGCGAAGAACTATTTAGAAGCTTACCGAAAAACAACAAGCGAGACATAACGGTTTTCACGGTTTAATGAGGCGGGTCTGGTTTGGGTAAAAAGGTTTTTGTTGAGCGGGCGGTTGTGGACAGTATTTTGAGTTATGCGCAGATGTTTCATCCCAGAGAATCCATTCTTCTTTTGAAAGGCAAAATAGACAAAAAGAAAATAGTGGTTACTGATGTTCAGATTCCGCCGTTGGCAACTCATGGAAGCACCTTCTCCGGTTTTCCATTAAGCCGGCTTCCAATCGATTTCTCGGTCATAGGCGTTGCCCATTCCCACCCATCAGGCGCTCTCCGCCCCTCCGTTACAGACTTGAACAAGTTTTATGGCAGAATAATGCTCATAACCGCCTACCCATACCAATCAGAACAGAACATCATAATACTTGACCGAAAAGGAAAACCACTAAAATACGCGGTTATTTGAAACGTTTTCTCACTGGCTACCTGAATGGGAATTGCTTAGTCGGTATGCGTGCAAAAACTCGTTCTTTTTGCCCTGAATGACCATTATATTAAAATAAGTCTTGAGACTGTAAAATTAAACCTTGAGGGTTCTGGCATGAGTGCGGATATGCCCATAGGATTAACTGTCGCCGAGAAACTATTCGGGTTGATACTCATCATCATAGGCGCAATCGTCACAAGCTCCTCCATTAATCCCCCGGCAGGCGACATAAGCCATTTCTCAGGCATCTTCGTAGCCGTCGGCGTAGTAATCGCAGTGATAGGTATCTTCCTGTTTATAGCCAAAGCCGAATAACCAACAAGCGCCCAAAAACTATTGCTCTTCCATATGACCGTTAAACTAGACAATCATATTAGGAGACTAATAATACTTCATTGTTGAAAACAACCTTTTTCTAGGAAAACCAAGAAAAGCAATCTTTTAAACCCCGCCAAAAACCATGGTAAACTCTTTTATAGGCTCTTAAAATAACGTGAATTAGATATGGACTGGTGAATTGGTTTTGCTTGCCTATGTTCTAATCACAGTGAAGTCGGGTTCAGAAAGAGAGTTCCTAAAACAAATCTCCAAATTCAACCAAGTTGTAGAAGCAAACCTCGTTATTGGAGAAAACGATATTGTCATAAAAATCGACGTCAAAGACATATCTCACATGGACAAATTCTTAACAGACAAACTCCGAGTACTACCCGACGTATTCCTCACAACAACCATGATAATCACCGAACAATTCAAAACAAAAAAAGCATAACATCGCAGTCGTCTGATTTTTTGTTTCAAACTACTGCCCTCAAAAGATACACATAACCAACTTCTATAACCGCAGCCACAAAGAAAATCAAGTAGATCGCCGCGAGGGCTTTCAGGGTCATCTTTCTTTCAAGTGTCTTTTCTATAGTTTTGAATATTCCATACCCCTCAATAACAGCATTTGGAGTACTCAAAAGAATGACAAAAACCAACGTGTTCAAGAAAACCTGACCATAAACTAGCATGCTTGCCCTGAGAATGCTAATGAAAATAATCATCAACGTGAAAACAAACGCAAATACACGCGGATTATGCAAAACCACATACTCTATCTTCCTCTGAGGAAAGAAGTTCAAGACAAGTCCAACATAGAAAGTCATTCCAATCAGAATAAGCGAGACAACCAAAACATTATGAACAAAAACAAACAAAACAGCCAATGGCGGATTCAAAAAAACGTTTCCTACACTTCCAAAAAAAGACATGTTCTCTACATAAGCAAAAGCCAATAACGCGAGAAAAACTAAACCGAGAATAACTGTCCTTTTCTTCTGATCCAATGCTTCAGCTCCTAACCGCTCAAAAAGAAACAATTAAGAGAAAAAAGGCAACCACCTGAAAACCAGCGTCGAATTCCCAAGAAACATATCCAAAACAACCAGAATAACTGCTGCGACAATCACTGAAGTTAATCCCACAGCGATGGAACCCAAAAATCCCGTTTCATAATAATGTCTAACTAAAAGCAACCAAGCGATTAGAGCGAGAACCATCGCAACCTCTAAAATAAAAACCGAAACGCAAACAATCAAAACAAGGGTGCCGAGAACAGAAATTGCAAAGGCATCCTTGAAGTTGGCTCTACTTCTTCCAACCACAACCTTGCCTGCTAGATAAAAGACGACAGACATGACAGCAAAGATTATAGCAAAAGAAATTATGAAAAAAAGAATCTCAGTCAATCCAGATGGCTCAAGCAACGTATCCACCATGAGGGCGGCAATAGAAGCAGCCAACATAAGATGTCACCAAGATATCCTACGATTACCTCAGGCTTCCAAATAAAGGATTTGTTAGCCTCTTCGGTTTTATCACACCACATATCTAACCAACAAACAGCCCTCAAAAGCTCATCCGGAGCCAAACTTTAACATAAACTCCCCCTTTCAATTCTCGGAGAAGGGTAACTCTTTAAAGGAAGGTGATTCCAGAGATAGAATCCCAGTTAAGAGGACGTTGATTTTATGAAATTGCAAAGCCCTGCTATCATTGGAGTTGGCAGGACAAAGTTTGGAGAACATTACGAAAGAGACCCAGAATCTCTAATAGATGAGGCTGGACTTCAGGCACTGGATTCTGCAGGCATAACACGAAAAGATTTGGATGCCTGCTACCTTTCAGATTATTTCCTTCAAGTCACAAACAAAATCGGGTTAGAAGAGGGCTTCTTTTCTGAACTTCTAGAACTTCATGTTCCAATGGAAAAAACCAGATCCTTTAGTTCCGCCCTTCTCAACGCCTGCCACGCAGTTCAATCAGGAAAATATGACCTCGTCCTAGTGGGCGGGATGGAGAAAATGACTGACCGTTGGGACAAAATCAGAGACGACCTAATGCTCCTAGAGGATCCATGGAGCTACTACGCGGGATGCACACCCGAAGCAAACCACGAACTTCTTCTCAAAGGCTACATCAAAAAATATGGCATCTCCGGAAAGCAACTCGAAAAACTCTACATGGCTCTTGCTCAGATATCCGTCAAAAACCACAAAAACGCCACAGAGAACCCCCACGCCCAATACAAGCGCGCCATAACCGTAGACACTGTATTGAAGGCGCGGACTACAGCTTGCAAGTCCTTGGGGCTCTTCGACTTTGCACCCATCTCTGACGGCGCCTCAGCCTTGATTCTAGCAAACCCAGAGACCGCCAAGAAATGCTCAGACATTCCTGTTTACGTCTTAGGCTCCTCTTCAGCCACAGACTACATCACATTCCCCTCACGAGAAGACAGAACTGGCTTCATAGCCAACACTTTAGCTATGCAGACCGCTCTCAAACAGGCTAAAGTTGACATGGCTGATATTCAAATAGCTGAGCTTTACGATCAATCTACACTCTTGGAGTTGATGTCTCTAGAAGACCTCGGTTTCTCCAAGAGAGGAACAGCTTGGCTTGACGTCTACAAAAGCTGCGAAGAATACTGTGGTTTCTACGAAATAGATGGAAGAAAGCTCTTCGTAAACTTGAACGGAGGCCTCAAGGCTGACGGAAATCCCTTGGGAGCCACTGGAGGAGCGCAAATCTTTGAGGTTGTTAAACAGTTAAGTGGAAACGCTGGTAGTCGACAGGTAGAAGTGAATGGAGACGCGCCTAGACTGGGTTGCGTTTCAGAGTTGGAAGGTTTCGGCACAAAAGCATACATACACATTTTGGGGAGGAATTAAGATGAGCAGCGAACCTATCGAAAGAAGAGTATCATACATAGGGGACCGGCTGAGAGGTAGTCAATGTACTCTCTGCGGAAAAGAATACTTCAGAGGCAAAAATTACTGTGGTAACTGTGGAAGAAAGAGTTTCAGAAAGATGAAGGACATCGATTTCTTCTATGATCAAGGTACCCTAGAAGTTTCCACTCTCATTAGTCAGCCCACTAACAGATTCGTCAAGATGGGTTCATACATTTACGGAATTGTTTCATTTCATGACGGAAAAACTAGGGTCCCGGGAAGACTGACCGATGTCCTGATTGACGGTGGAGACGCTGATATTTCCTGTTTTGATGGAAAAAACGTCGTCCCAAGGTTTCGAAGAAGATACTCCGTAGGAGAAAGCGACATCATTCCAACAATATCCCTTGCTTTTTCTCTCGCTGACGGCTACTACCCCCACCAAAAATACGAAATAAAAAAACCCAAAAAAGAGTATGAAACACCCGGAATCGTCGGGTACGGAGTCTACACCTCAAAATTCCGAATCAAAGAAGGAAACATGGAAAGGTCGGTACCCTTCATCGACGAAGACGCGATCACCGCAGCAGTAGAAGCTGGAAAAATGGCTCTAATCCATTCAGGAGTAGACAAAACGTTCATCGGTAAGGTTTACGTCGGCTCCGAATCAAACCCATACGCTGTTAACCCAATCGCCTCCAAAGTAGCACAAGTTCTGAAGCTGGGCAAAGAAGAAAAAACTGACGGCATCCAAAGTGTGGACGCCATCGACACCGAGTTTGCATGCAAAGCAGCTACAAGCATATTCAAGGACGCTGCAGCTTTAGTGTATTATCCAAAAACTAACACAGACTATGTCATGGCCATAGGAGCAGACAACTCTCAAGCTGCCCCCAGAAACGAACTTGGAGGAGAACTGGATCGTTTCGTAGGTTTTGGCGGCTCCGCCTTCATCTTCGGCATGCGCGACGTTATAGCTGAAATGGAAGGATGGTACTCCTGCACCTCAGATACGCCTGACTTTTGGAGAAGAGACTTGGAGCCTTACCCTAGGCATGGAGGTCGATTCACCGGTAAACCTGCTTACTTCAAACATGTCCTAAAAGCTTGTAGGACACTCATGGAGCAACTGAATCTCAAAGTGGATGATGTGGATTACTTTGTTCCTCACCAGCCAAACCTTGGTTTTCCAGTTAAAGTTGCGCGCCAACTAGGATTCAAGGAGGAGCAATATGTGCCGAGCCTAAAAGTGGTCAAGTTCGGAAACGCATATTCTGGTTCTTCACCTATTGGTTTGGCGGCTGTTCTAGATGTTGCTAAACCGGATGAACGGATAGTCCTTGTCAGTTACGGTTCTGGAGCTGGAAGCGATGCATACTCGTTTATGACAACCAGTCAGATATTAGAAAAACGGCAGCGGCAGAAGTTTACGGTTCGTCATCAGATTGAAAATGAGCACGTGGAATATGTGGATTATCATACGTATAGACGGCTTAAGCATGGCCTCTAACATTATAACGTCGTTCAGTTGAAACTTTTTGTTGAAAATGTTTCGGCTGTATTCTTGTTCGCCTGTTAGAGGATGTTTGCTAACTCTCAGTATGCACGAAATGTGCACTGTCAACCACTGTTGCGTAACAAACATTAGCCTAAGAAACAGTGATTTTCACTACACATTCTGTCTTCATAACACTTGAAAAGCGAAAGCTCTTAAATAACTCTTCAGACCCGTCTTTCATGATAGCACCATGGAGAAAAAACGAGGTGTACATTAATGATTACAACACGAGGAATAACTGTATGGATATCTGCATTCGTAACTTTCCTATCAATCTTATACTCTTTTGGTATGGCCGTCCTATTGATAAACGAGGGAGCAGGCTCCATCGTTGAACCTTACATCCTAGGCAGTATAGCCGGCAACCTCAGCGTAGAATCCTACTTATGGATATCCGTAACTGCAACCTTCATCTTTCTAGGCATCACTTGCATACTCGTATACCGAAAACAACCCCCTGATCCGGCAATCGTTAAAATGTTCCTGAAAGTAGGGGGAAACTTGGCTGCGCTCAGGAAAAGCCAAGAAGCCTCAACAACTGAGATGGCAGACCAAATGGAATACAACAGAAAGGTGAACCAGAGATTCTTCAGCACAGTTAGTTTAGACCTCAAAGAAGACAACAAAGAAACGTTAGCCCTTTTGACAGCCCAAGGAAAAGCAATCAAAAAGGTTGGTTCAAACTTGATTTCCATGATAGAGAAAAAGGCAGGTGAAACTGGAGAAAAGATGGCTGCTGATCTGAAAAAATATGAAGTAGCCATTATGGGCGTCAAGCGTTTAAGCGAAGAAGGCACAACGGCAATTAAGAATCAGCAGGCGAAGCTGGAAGAGATTAAACTTAGACTCCAAAGAATCGAGGGAAACATGGTGCCAGATCAAGCTAAGCTAAAGAGCCTCGACAATCCTGAAGACATAAAGGGGATTGGTCCAGCTTTGGGAAAAGAGTTGAGAATCCTTGGAATATCATCTGTTGGCGAATTCCTCACAACCGACCCAGTAATCATAGGAGAAAAAACGCGAGTTTCCCAAGAGATGGCAGAGAACCTTCAGGCAACGGCTCAGCTGATGATGATTCCAGGAGTAGACTCGAGTGACGCTGATTTGCTTATAGACGCAGGAATAAAATCGCGAAAGGAACTGGCAGATAATGATCTGATTCAGCTTAGCAGAAAAGTAGGAGAACTCGCCAAAATATATGTTGATCAAGGCAAAATCTCTAAAGATGAGTGTCCAACGATTGAAGAAATATCTTCTTGGATACGGATGGCAAGATAAGTGCTGTTTCGGTCGCCTAGAGGAAATAGTTAAATACATGCGCTAAGAGTATATGCTCGTCGTTCTGAAAATGATACGAAGACTTGTTTTAGATGTCTTAAAACCCCACAAGCCCAGCGTTGTTGAACTCTCAGAAGCTCTCAGCCACCTAACAGGCGTGGAAGGAGTAAACGTAATCATCAACGAGATAGACCAGCAAGTAGAAAACGCAAAGGTCATCGTTGCCGGAACCTCGATAAGTTTTGATGAGATAGAGAAGAAGCTGGAGGAATTGGGAGCTACTGTACACTCTATTGATGAGGTTGCAGCTGGAAAAGTGATCGTTGAAGAAGTAAAAACGCCTCAAGACAGCTCCGCCAGAATGTAAGACATATTAAGACATCGAAATTTTTGGCTAACTGGGTATATTCCAGATTGGGTTGCCTTAAACCCTAATATATAGCTCCTAACAGCAATACAATTACTATTGTTGCTACGCCAGCCACTAATGTTTGGATTCCGTAAAGTAGTGCATTTTCTTTGGCTATTTTTCCTAGGTAAATACCGAACATGAACAACGTTACCAACGTTACTATGATTGAGGTAATGTATGCATTTTCAACTGCTAATAAACCATGTAAGACAAGAAAAAAAGGCGACAAAGAAACAAGCGCAGTTAAAATTGGTGACACTCCATCAACAATTGCTGCGTAGAACGAAACAAATGCTGTGGCGTCTGTTATGACGGAGTCATCAAGTTTTGTCATCATTGCCTTTTCGAGGTTCTTGAGCTCTCTTTTTCTTTCAGCCTTTTCGGTCAGGTATGCTCCAGATAACCCTGAAATTCCCATTGCTAAGCAGGCGCCTAAACCAGCGGTTACAATTATCTCTGGTTGTGTAACATTCACAACCCATGTGCCTACAATTATTCCCAACATAGTCATGGAACCGTCAAACCCATCTTTCACGAAGTATCTCCTTGCTATTGGTCCCATCTCAGTGATTTGGATGTACAATTGAATTCGTTTAATCAAAGCTTTCAAACGGCTAATCAACGCTAATCACAACAAAAGAGTTCTCCGAAACCCTTGCCAGTAATGCAAAAACGTGTTGCACTTGGTAAAGCCATTAACTGACCAGTCCCTTGTTATTTACCTTGTTTGTTCGGCGGTATTAATGAACTTTCCCTAATAATGTATTTTATGCTGAATTGGTTAAGCAAGCATAACTACTACATTTCGCTTCGTTATTGCCTAGCCTAACACAAACTTCTATGCTATAATGCCGCCGATAAAAATCGGTGTTAACAGTTATTAGGAGGTTAGGAAGAGTCTTTAGCTAATCAGAAACGCAAGCAAATAAGCATTCGAATGTTGTGGAGACTGCTATAAAGTTGGTTGGTCGAGAAATACTTGAGGTTCTGTATTCTCCGGTTAACGCTTTCAAAAAAATTATTGAAAAACCAGACTTCAAAGCAGTCCTCCTCGTCTTAGTACTCGTAATATCTTCTATGGTGATCTCGCAATATGTTCTCAGTTCCAAGCTTTTTCTCGAAAACAGATTACCAGAAAATGATGACTGGACCGAGTCACTAACAAATCAATACAGCTGGTTCTCCAACGAGGTGCCTTCAGTAGACGCTGTTGATTATCAGATGGGAAATACAGACGGTAACCACAGCATTAGCTCTTCAGTCCTAACCGAAACAAGCATCTGGCTGAAGATTATTGATGTAGGTTCCATCAACTGTTCGGAGGAAGCAGGTTACACTGAACTCTTCTTCTGGATCAAATGGACTCATGAAGCTGAGTTGTCTCCAAGTTCAGGAACCCTGAAATTGTTCTCCGGTAGCGAAGACAGCTACTTTGAATATGACAACTTAGTTGATCTTTTGGTGTCAAGCGGAGAATGGACAAACACAACCCTCAAAGTCGGTCCATATCAGGGTTGGAGTTCAAACAATTCTCCTGACTGGCAAAACATAACAGCAATCGAATTCAGACTGGATTGGTCGTCCTCGGCGAACCTAACAATGAAAATTGATGGCTTATTTTTCAGAAAATATAGTTCACCCATCATAACTGGAGAATTCAGTGCAATACTGCCTTCTATTCTCCTTCAAGTTGTGCTAAACTTCGCCATGAATTGGATTTTGTGGGCAGGAATTCTGATACTAGTCGCAAAACTTTTCAATGAAGATCTTGGACGCTGGAATGTTTTCTTCGTTATCATCGGATACAGTTTCATAGCCACAGTTGTTTTCACGCTCATAAATGTGGTGCCTCTCTCACCCCTTCCACCGTTGAACGTACCCCTAGATGCTAACGCCTTCAATGCTTTGCTCGACGCGTCTTGGCGCCCCCTTCTGGCTTATCAATTATGGCTGTATATCCCTATAATAGGCGAGGTTTGGATAGCCGCTCTCGGCGCCGTTGTAATACGTGTCATGAAAGAGATGACTTGGAGTAAGGCTGCAACAATAGCTGCAGTCGCCTTCGCCATAAGATTCCTCCTGAGATTATTCTTGGGTTTCTAAGGAGTAATCATCCAATCTGCTCTTGCCCGACTAGCAACAATGACTAACCATGCACCTTTTGGCAGTCGGAATTACCTATCAAACGCTACAGAAGCTCTCAAATGCTAGGTGGTAAAGCTTATATTCGACATTAATACTCCTTCATTTCGCCAACAAAACAGAACAAGCGTAAAGTCGTTAAATGGCTGGCTGGTTCATTTTGGTGGCATTGGACAAAACGGGAGGAAAACATATTTGAAAATTAATGAATTGAGAGATGGAATGCGAAAAGTAGATGTTGAAGCAAATGTGATCGAGAAATCAGACGCCCGCGAAGTTCGTTCAAGATACACTAACGAAACCTACAGAGTTGCCGACGCCACAGTAGAAGACGAAACAGGTACCATAACATTAACTCTCTGGAACGAACAAGTTGAACAAGTCAATGTTGGCGACAGAGTCAAAATCGAGAATGGATACATCAAATCCTTCAGAGATGTGCTTCAGCTTAACTCAGGAAAATATGGATCATTAACGGTCCTGTAGACCCTTCTTTTTTCTAGATTGAATTTGGTGAATCAGATGCCATACGAACAAGGAGGTTTTGATCGAGGGCTTCCTCCAAAACCCGTTGAGATCGGAAAAGAGTATGATATAGAAATTCAAGAGACGAGCCGTCGAGGAGAAGGAATAACCAGAATCGAAGGACTAGTGGTTTTCGTCCCAAACACTAAACTGGGAGACAAACTGCGAATCAAAATCACTAACATCAGTAGACGATTCGCAGAAGCAGAAGTAGTTGGGGCAACAGAAGAAAAAAGCGAAACAGAGTAACTCGGAATCTCTGGTTCCCCACAAGCCTCGAATCCACTTTTATTTAGAAAGATTTCTCGAATCCATAAGTCAATGTGTAATAGGGTTCGCTCTCTGCTGAGGGACCGAAAACAAACGTTAAATCTTTGGTAGTTGTTTTCTCAGAAAATCGCGTGTTAAGACTTAATGTTAATATTAAAGAGAAAATATTAACAGAGAACGTAAACCTATAGAACCTGTTTAGCCCGGTAGTGTAGCGGCAATCATGGAGGCCTTTGGAGCCTCTGACGGGAGTTCGAATCTCCCCCGGGCTACCACTACATATGTAACGGAATGGTTCTCCATTTCCTGTTGATGTTAATCCTTTTTTAGCGCCTCTGAAGTATAGAATGGACGGGAATGTGTTATGGGTTTCTTGTCTGGTAAGGTTCCAACCGAAGTTTTGCAGAAGATAGTTTTCAAAAACTTGGGAGCCAAAAGAGATGATGTTGTTCTCAGTCCTTCCATAGGCGAAGACGCAGCCATCGTTAAAGCTGGAAACGAGGTCTTAGCCATATCGTCAGATCCGATAACCGGAGCCGAAGAATGGCTGGGATGGTTAGCAGTTCATGTAAGCGCAAACGATGTTGCAACCCGTGGGGTTCAGCCCCGCTGGTTCAACTCCATTATCTTATTACCCAAAAATTCGACAACCGAACTCATAGAGAAGATTTGTACACAGATGGATAAAGCTGCACATCAACTAGACATTGCCATAGTGGGTGGACACTGCGAAGTCACTCCGGGCATAGACCATCCCATAGTAACTGGATGTGCCATAGGTGTTGCTGAAAATGGAAAGTATGTGACTTGCAGCGGAGCAAGAATAGGCGACCGAATAATCTTGACAAAGGGAACAGGAATAGAGGGAACAGCCATACTTGCTTCAGACCGACGAGCAGAGCTTCTAACTGTTTTTGATGAAAGCTTCGTGAAGAAAGCGGAGAGTTTCTTCGAAAAAATCAGTGTTGTAAAAGACGCTATCACCGCTTTCAGAATCGGAGGAGTCTCAGCTATGCATGATCCTACAGAAGGCGGAGTGGCGGGTGGATTGCATGAATTAGCTGATGCTGCAAACGTTGGCTTTCAGGTTTATGATGAGAAGTTTTTGGTTCCTGAAGAGACACGCAAAATATGTGCATATTTCGGTGTTGACCCTCTTCAACTCATAAGCTCTGGGTCACTTCTTATCGTGGCAAAAGAAGAGAAGGCAAGCAAGATAATCAGTAGTTTGTCGAGAAATGGTATTCAAGCTTCAATAATAGGTGAAGTTGTAGAGCCTGCTTTGGGAAGAATTTTGGTCACAAAAGCTGGAGAAAAAACTGAGCTTGTCCGACCTGCTAGCGATCATCTTTGGAAGGCACTTGCAAAGCCAGCCAAAACTTGATCTGTTCAAAATAGGTCTTAGCGGTAGATTTTTTCCCAAATCAGACGAAACAGGGTTTAACCTCTGAACTTCCAGTCTGCAGAAAGGCGAACATCAGTAATCATGTAATCTGTTCTTAGAATTCTGGTTTTGTTTTTCCCAGTTTCTTGTCCAAGCACGCTTTGATGAAGCCGTAATATTCGGGTTCTGGTTTAGTGGGGCTGCTCTTGAATTCGCCGTGGAACTGGGAGGCAAAGAAAAAGAAGTTACTAGGAAGTTCCAGAATCTCTTTTCTTCTGCCGTCGGGGCTGTTGCCTGAAAAAACCATTCCCTGTTTCTCCAAGGCGTCCCAGTAGTCTGGATTGACTTCCCATCTGTGGCGGTGACGCTCAAAAATCTTTTCAGCATCATAAAGCCTGTGAGCCATTGTCTCTTTCTTAACGAAGACTTCGTGGGCGCCTAAACGCATGGTGCCTCCTTTATTGTTCACATTCCTCTGTTCCGGCATCAAGTCAATCACGGGATGGGGCGTGTCTGGATTTATTTCGGTGCTGTTGGCTCCATCAAATCCGCAAACGTTGCGGGCGAACTCGACAACTGCCAACTGAAATCCGTAGCAGACTCCCAGAAAGGGTACATTGTTTTCGCGGGCAAACTGGATGCCTTTAATTTTTCCTTCGGTTCCACGGGGACCAAACCCGTAGGGAATAAAGATTCCGTCGTGTCCCTCAAGAAGCTTCAGCCCATCTGCGTTGTTTTCTAGGCACTCTGCTTCAATGTAGTTTACTGTAACTTGTGTCTGGCAGGCTACGCCGGCGTGTTTGAAAGCTTCGTTCATGCTCACGTAGCTGTCGACCAAACCTGCATACTTGCCGATCAATGCTATCTTTATTTCGTGTTTGGGGTTTTCGAAGCAATCTACAAACTTTTGCCATTCACTCCAATCTGGAGCCTTTTTGGATATGCCCAACCGTCTGCAAACGTAATCGCCCATACCCTGTTCATCCAAGATTAGGGGAACTTGATAGATGGATGGAACGTTATATGAACAGAAGACAGCTTCTTCGGGGATTGTGCCAAACAGCGCTACCTTTCGAAGGGTTTCTTTGTCAATCATGTCCCTGCATCTGGCTACGATAGTGTCGGGTTGGATGCCTATTCTGCGTAGCTCGTTTACGCTGTGCTGGAGAGGTTTGGTTTTCATTTCGCCCGTGATATCCAAGATCGGCACAAGGGCAAGGTGCACATAGAGTGTGTTGTCAAAGCCTTCTTCTAGTCGCATCTGACGAATAGCCTCTAGGAAGGGCTGTCCTTCGATGTCGCCTACTGTTCCCCCAAGCTCTGTTAAGACAACTTCTGCTTTTGATTGTTCTGCAACCATGTGGATGCGTCTTTTAATCTCGTTAGTTATATGAGGAACAATCTGGACGCATCTGCCCAGAAAGTCGCCTCGTCGTTCGCTGTCGATGACTGTTTGGTATATTTGTCCTGTTGTTATGTTGTTTTCTTTTGGCAGGTTAATGTTTAGAAATCTTTCGTACCCGCCAAGGTCAAGGTCTGTTTCGCCTCCGTCCTCTGTGACGAAGACTTCCCCGTGGATGTAGGGGTTCATTGTTCCAGCGTCAACGTTCACGTAAGGATCAACCTTTATGACTGTAACATCAAAGCCTCGAACCTGAAGCATTTTACCTATAGAAGAAGTAACAATTCCTTTACCAACAGAGGAAAGCACCCCACCAGTTACAAAAATATACTTAACCATCAGCGTGACCTCGCGATAATAAACCCCTAAACTGTGTTTGCCGTTAAAAACGCTTTCTACACGATGATGTATCTGCAATCAATTGCGGGATGTTGCCAA
>SOJY01000079.1 GCA_004376385.1 Candidatus Bathyarchaeum sp. | reverse complement strand
CTCCTCATTACCACTATATCTCTACCTAAACAACCCTGAAAGCTCAGACCAGATTACACTAAACAAGTTCTCCTCCTATGAGGAGTTGAAAACTTTTCTCGAAACATCCTCTGCGTTACCCTACAATTTTTGGTTTAGAAGTGGAGCAGTGTTAGAGGGCAGAGATTTTTCAATCCAAGGGACAACCTCTGAAGCAGCACCCGAACCATCCGCGCCCTCTGAACCCGCAGGCTCGGATTACTCGAAGACGAACATACAAGTTGAGGGAGTGGACGAAGCAGACATCGTAAAGACTGATGGCGAATACATTTACATTGTTTCAGGCGGCAACATAACCATCGTGAAGGCGTATCCAGCTGAAGAAGCAAAAGTTCTCTCAAAAATCAGCTTAAACGGCGGTATAACGGGAATATTCATCAACGGAGACAAATTAGCCGTCTTCGAGACTGAATACGGAATCTATCCAATTTACGAAAGCACAGTAGTAAACGACTCATCCAGCAGTTCCGAAGCCATAAACGAAACCACAACAGACGACGAACCCCCCAGACTTCCTGCACCAATAATATGGGAGCCGCCTACAACTTCAATCAAAGTCTATGACATCTCAGACAAAGAAAACCCTGTGTTGACGAGAAACTTTTCCATCGACGGAAACTATTTCAACGCAAGGATGATCGGAGACTACGTCTACGTTGTTGCAACACAGTATACCTTCTTTATAGATACGGACATTTTCCTCCCCAGAGTTCATTCAGACAATGAAACGGAAGTAATCCCCGCCAGTGACATTTACTACTACAACATTTCAGACACTTCCTACAGCTTCACGACCATCGTTGCCCTAAACATCCAGAACGACGCCCAAGAGCCAACCCACGAAACGATATTGCTGGGAGGCACCAGCGCCATCTACGTTTCACAGAACAACATCTACTTGACATTCCCCGATTACAATTGGCAAGAAGACGAAACCATGAAAACAGCCATCCAAAGAATCAAGATAACAAAAGAATCCATAACGTTCGAGGCATCAGGTGAAGTTCCCGGTTACGTTCTTAACCAGTTTTCCATGGATGAGTACAACGGCTATTTCAGGATTGCAACAACAACCAATAACTTTAACTGGAGAACATTTGCTGAAGAAGCAACTTCAAAGAATAACGTTTACGTTCTCGACATGAACCTCAATGTTGTTGGAAAGCTGGAAGACTTGGCTCCAGGAGAACAGATTTACTCAGCGAGATTCATGGGCGACAGATGCTACGTAGTGACATTCAGAAACATTGACCCCCTCTTTGTGATAGACCTATCAAACCCTACTGCACCCAAGGTTCTGGGGCAACTCAAAATAACAGGTTACTCAGGCTACCTTCACCCATACGACGAAAACCACATTATCGGAATAGGCAAAGAAACCGTGTATGAAGCAAAAGAGGATTTCGCATGGTATCAGGGAATGAAGATATCCCTCTTCGACGTAAGCGATGTTTCGAATCCGGTGGAATTAGCCAAGTATGAGATAGGGGACAGAGGAACAGACTCTCCAATCTTGTATGACCACAAGGCGCTGCTGTTCGACAGAGCACGAAACCTTCTCGTGATACCTGTCAGGGAGGCGAAGATAGACCCAAGCCAATACGATGAAGAGATTCCTTCATGGGCACATGGCGAACCTGTGTGGCAGGGCGCATACGTCTTCGACATATCCCTAGATGGTTTGGAATTTAGAGGCAGAATCACCCACATGGATGACAATGCAGACTTGCTGAAGCGCGGCTACTACTTCGGGTCAGACTACTCAGTGCAGAGAACACTCTACATCGAAAACGTGCTCTACACGATATCCAGCATGAAAGTAAAAATGAACAACCTAGAAACTCTAGCGGAAATCAACCAAGTGGAGCTTTCCTAACAATCCGGCTCTAGTTTGATGGCTTTACGAGCAAACGTGAGATAACCAGTATGTCCAGTCATCACGGTTTGGGGGCGCGTCTTCCCTCTCACCACCTGCATAAACCGCATAAGAGTCTCAACAGTTTCGATGCCCACGAACCCATAATCAGTTAACGCTTCCACAGCCTTCACAACCTGATCAATGGTCGGACTAAAAGACACCAACACCCCACTGCCCTTCAACGCAGTATAAGCATGAGGAACGACCAGCCACGGCGTTGCCATGTCCAAAATTACTGCATCCAAATCTTTTTCTTCAATACCCTCAGTTACGTCCCCCTCTTTTAATTCCACATACTCCAAGAGTTTGGCTCTTTCCAAGTTTTTTTTAGCATTTTTCGCAAACTCTTGCCGAACCTCGTAAGTGTAGACTCGACCTGCGGGTTTGATGTAGTGTGCTATGGCGCTTGTGAGGGCGCCTGTTCCGGTTCCCGCCTCGACTACGCGGCTTCCGGGTCCTATTCCGCTGAACATGATGATGAGGGATATGTCCTTGGGGTAGGATATTTGGGTTCGTCTGTTTGTTTTGAAGATGTAGTCGCGGATGTTGGGTTTTAGTGCAACGAATTCTATGTCCATGCTACTGGCTATTCGGGTTCCATACTCTTTTCCTATCAGGTCGCCTAGCTGGATGTAGCCTTTATGCGTGTGAAAGCTCTTATCTGCCTCCACTTTAACAAGATACGTTCTTCTTCTGTCCAAGTAAAGGAAAATGTCGTCGCCTTCGGCAATTAGTTCAGTCATCATTATCACGTAAGTTCTATCTAACGTCTTGACGCAATCACCATATTTATACTAAATGATTGTTGTTGGATCTTACACAAGGGTTAGTAATTCGGTTAGCTTCGCAATTTTGTTATATTGGCTTGGAAGCTTTCCTTCTCTGTCTATGAGGTAGGGCTTAATGCCCACTCCTAGTGCGCCTTCATAATCCTGTACAGCAGAGTCGCCGACAAAAACGGCTTCATGCGGTTCTATTCCAAGCTTGTCTAGAGCATAAAGAAAAATCTCTTTATCCGGCTTGGCGCAGCTGCAGGAGTCAATACACACAACCACATCAAACCATTTTTCCAGCCCCAACTCGCCCAGAACATGATTAAGGTCCTGCTTGAAACCGTTAGACACAAGCCCTAACTTCAAGCCCTTGGCTCTCAACCCAGAGAGAGTAGGCTCCACATCTGGGTAAACCTGCACATGGGAACACTCCCACCAAAGCGCATCAATCTGTTCAGCCACAAAGACCGTGTTCTCTTCTACACCCATCTTTTTGAGCAAGGAAACGTTATAGTTGGTCCAGAACTCTTTTCGCCGACTTTCATCATAAGTTGACGTGTCAAACTCGCTTTCGGTCTCTTTCTGAGCACATACAATATCATCAATCGAGACTGTGACCCCGAAACGGGCAAGAATTCGTCTATAGATTTCTGGAAAAGACGCAGTTCTTATGAGAGTCAAACCCAAATCAAAGAGTACAGCCTTCAGCGCCATATTCCATCGTAAACTCACTAGTGTGGAACACAAAAATCCTTTTTGGTCCGAATCATGGGAGCACATGAAATGTAATGGAAAGAGAGACTGATAGTTCACACTAAAAGTATGTAGGACACCAGTTGCGGCATTCTTTATGCTTTGTGTTCGTTGTATTGTTTGGCGGCGTATTGAACAATTTCTTGTGCGGTTTCTGCGGTTTGCCACTCTTTTATTTTGACCCACTTGTGAGGCTCTAAGCGTTTGTAGGTTTCAAAGAATTCCTGTATTTCCCTAAGCTTGTGTATATGAACATCAGTTATATCCTTGACTCCCTCGAATCGTGCATCGTCAACAAGAACCGACAAAATCTTTGGATCAGCACCTTTTTCGTCCTCAATCATCAAAACGCCTATAACCCGAACACGGACAATACAGCCGACCTCTAAAGGTTCATAGCTCATAACCATGATGTCAAGCGGGTCTTGGTCATCATACCATGTTTGAGGAATAAAACCGTACTCAACAGGAAAAACAACCGAAGAAGGAATTATCCGATCCAAAACAAAAGCTTCCCACTCCGACTTGTACTCGTACTTGTCTCTTGAACCACTCACAACTTCAATAACAGCATTCAGCAACTTCGGGGGCTTTTCCCCCAAGGGGATACCTTTCCAGTAATTCACAGTTATCTACCGACAA
>SOJY01000102.1 GCA_004376385.1 Candidatus Bathyarchaeum sp. | reverse complement strand
TGGAAACAAACTATACCTTGCTGCAATCAGACTTCTCGATGTTGACAACCGAGTTTAACCATCTTAATGCAACATATGAACAACTTAAAGATGACTACAACAATCTCAATGAGAGCTGCATTGAACTTCAAGAGGCTTATGAACAGGCAAATTATACACGCATTTTAGGGGTCTACTTTTCTCCAGATGGTGAATGTGAAGCGAAAGTACTTGAGTGGATTGGAAAAGCCAACCACACACTTAACATTCTAATCTACAGTTTCACTTTGGATTCTGTAAGTGACGCTTTGGTAGACGCACAAGATAGGGGAATAGAAGTCAAGGTCGTATTCGAGAAGAGCCAGATTTCACAATACAGTGAGTATTGGAAGTTGAGGAACGCTGGAGTCCCTGTTAGAAACGACACAAACAGCAAATCAATGCATCACAAGGTTATGATTGTTGATGACGCTGTAGTTCTAACTGGCTCATTCAATTGGAGCCAAAACGGTCAAGAAAACAACAACGAAAATCTTGTGATAATAGACGATGAAAATGTTGCTTCCAGCTATTCAAAGGAATTCCAGAATATTTGGGAAGACAGTGCATGATTGCATGCATGCAAGTGGAAGTCAAAGAACTGAAACAAGAACTTGCAAAATCACCCAGAAATAGTTCGCCTTCGGACAGGACATAAATCCTCTGTAGGTAGCATGCTTCTACAGTAACCTCTGGCGTAACCTTTTGGTATATTTCGTCCGATTTAAATGTTCTGCATGCATGCATATATACCTAATAGGCAAATTGTATCAATCGTGCAAGAAGCCCAATGGTTTCCGAATATGTCCTCTTCTGATTTCGTTTTGCATGCTGATCAGAATCTGATTTTCCACTTCATGTAGAAAAAAGTCTTGCAGAACCCACCAATTCTATCATTGACTTCTTGTGCCTTAAGTTCAGTTATTTCTTTTCTCTTCTTCTTTGCATGAACCGCATGGGGCCTAAGGTTGAGCACGAATTCCAAATCTCTATAATATATTTCACCCAATTCTTTTGTGATATGGTTCTTCATAGACTTAACAAGCCAACCAAGCTCTTTGTCTGGTGCCTCTTTCATATTCTTCATGAAATAGTAGATTCTTAGAACATTTTCAAGAGCTCTGCAATCCATAACAACTGCCTCTGGGTATTTTCCATCAAGCAAGTCAAGTGCTGCTCGATTCCTGTTGTTTCTGTATTCAAGGTAATCATCGTAACAAAGAGAATATGTTATCATGGGATAACGCTTCATGAAATCTAGATACAGTTTTCGCTGATATTCAAACCATTTTTCTCTGAAACTTGGTTCGGTTATTATCTTTTCGTATTTTGTGAGCAAACCTTGGAAGTTCAAGACCTCAATCGCTTCTGCATTTGCATGACGTCGAAATTCAGCAATGAATTTCTTTGTTGGCATCAAGCTATGTTTCTTCTTCTTTGGTGAATGTTTAATGAATATCTCTTTTACTTCTTCCCAATCTGGTGCCAAGACTATGCAACGGAGATTTGGGTATTCCTCTTTCCCAATCTTAAGCAGTTCTTGATATTCACTAACCAGAGTATCCAACCAGATTTTTGGAGTTACGGAACTCAATGACTCCAGAGCGCTAATCCGAACATATTCCCACCCTATATTCATGTCACCAGACATGGAGAGCTCTCTATGGATGTCTTCCCAAAAGGCTATTGGTGCTTCTGGAACTGGATATGGTCTTTTGCAGAGATTAGAAGCTACAAATTGGAAGAACACTGCAGGGACAAAGCTCTTAATGAATTTGTGAAGTTGACCTAGTCTGTATGCCTCTGCTAACGTCATTCCTAAGAGAGGAGTCGATTCCACTTTTTGGAGAGAATCTAATAGTTCTCCATATACTATTTTTTTGAGGTTAACTTTTTCTGTCATGAATAATATGTAATGGATTCTCACGATATTTGTGTTGTCTTTGTGTGCATGCGTGCATGCATGCAGAAGTGAAAAAAAGGGAAAGTGCGGGTGACATCACCACAGTTCGAGAAGAAAGCTAAACCCTCGAAGTTTTAAGTTATATCCTCGATACATGACTGCTAGTAATTACATGAGTATTCAAGTTGCCTTTTAGAGTGTCTTGGGCTTCAGCAATCTTACACCAGAGGTGGCTATTAAGCCGATTCCTACGATCCCTACAACAATTGCCCAACCAGTATTGTTCTCTCCCAAGATATTTCCTTCAAACATCAAGAAGGCTCCAATCAAGCACAATGAGATTCCTAAAACAAACGAAACATATTCCCAACGCATTATCATACACCCCCCTTTTCAAACTCAATCTAAGCCAGTCAAGATTTAAGCCTTACTGCATTCTTCTATCTTTTAATCAATGGAGAGATGCCACGCATCGAAAAATTGAAGTTGTGCGGAAGCCATTCAGCCTTGGAGGTGAAAGTTATGCCAGTTGTGAAGATAATTGAGCTGATAGGTAGTTCACCAGATAGCTGGAACGATGCTGTTGAAAACGCGGTGAAGGAGGCAGCAAAAACAGTTAAAAACATCAAGGGAGTTCACGTGAAGCGATGCACTGCAAAGGTAAAAGACAACAAGATTGTGGAATACCGTGCCGATGTCAAAATCGCTTTCATTGTGGAAAGATGAAATGTGCGACACGCGTGTTCTCTACGTTTAGCTGATCTTCGATGACTTTTGGGAAAATCCCCTTTTCAACTGTTTGTTCCCGGAATTAACATTTCGGTGCATGTATTGGCGTTAATCTTTTTAGTCAATTGTTTTTATGCATGCATGCAGAAAGTTTTATTATCGGTTGCAGAACACAAGCATGTTTTCTGGTATGTCGTTTTCCGTTATGTTATGCGCGAGCGCTTGTTATTGACAGGGGAATTTCCTTCTTAAGCTACTTCTAGAACTTACTTCCATAGAGAGTGACTGTATTGTTTGAAACGCTAATCATGAAGTCAGGTCTCATAGTATGCTTACTCTTTGTTTCCTTGTTAGCTTCCATAGCTTTATGCGGTGCAGTTTTCCTCTTTATGGAAAACTGAATGACGAGCCTTATGTAACAAGGTCCGAGAGGATTTGTGTTGAAAGAGGCCTTGGAAATCAACTCGCATAAACGCAGAGATCGTCTGCACATAATAGCTGACATTTTAGGCATAGCAATAAGTGGAAGTCTTAAAACTCAGATCATGTACAAAGCAAATCTGAGCTTTGCGCAACTTAATGAATATTTATCTTTTCTTCTTGAAGTAAAGCTCATTGCAGCCAGTTTTCAGAGCAAAAAAACGGTTTATAAAGCAACTTCTAAAGGAACAAGATTTCTTCATGAGTACACAAAGATTAAAGATTTGCTGAAGGCAGATGGCAAACAAAAGGCTGAGAGCAATCCGCTGATCTATACTAAAGATGGAAACTGCTACAAGACAAAAGAATAAACACGTTATTCCTTCTTTTCCACTACTATGCGGCCGTCATCTACGTGTAGAAGAACTTTGTCATGCGCATGCATGCATACCTTCTTTTTTCTAACGGTTTCTCTTCAACTCTAAATACTTAAATAATGATTGAATCTACACTGGTACAAATAAAAGGGAAAGTGAGGAAATGAAGAAGATTCTGCAGATAAATCTGAAGTTCAAGGTGACAAGACCCGAGCTTGAGAAAGCTTTTCTAGAAGTAGCCCAACCCATCGCAGATGTCAAGGGACTCCTGTGGAAGGTCTGGATTATGAATGAGGCTGAAAAATCAGCAGGCGGAATCTACTTGTTTGAAGATGATGCCTCAGTAAATACTTACCTAAAAGGAGAAATCGTTGCAGGGATAATGAAGCATCCAGCCCTAAGTGATATTGAAGCAAAAGTATTCGACATATTATTCGAACACACCAAGATTACTCGTGGCCCCGTAGAATAACTTGCCAAGCAAACTTAACACTCTTCACGGAAAATTCTTAGATTTGACTTTGCTTCATCACAATTCAGATAAACCTTAACCTTCCTTCTTTTTTCGTGTCACTATTTCTAACACAAATACTATGCCTGCAGAGGTCACCACAAAAAAAGGGGAAATGCGGAGATATCTCCAGTGTTAGTCTAAACTGTTGTTTGCTTTCGCCCACAAGCGCC
>SOJY01000148.1 GCA_004376385.1 Candidatus Bathyarchaeum sp. | reverse complement strand
AGCCTGCTGCTGGTAGCATGGTTTCTTGTGCCAATAGTTATGACCCAAGCCTACCTGTTTGGCGTATTCGTTGATTACTCAAGGTTCATGTACTTCATAGACTTTCCAGGAATCCTAATAATATCAGCATGTTTATTCTACCTTTTCCGTTACACATCAATCGCCATCAGTAGAGTCCCAAAAATCAGATGGAACAGAATCAAAAAAACAGTTCCTGTACTAATTTTCACTGCAAGCATCTTCATCTTCATTATCGTTTCCTTATGGTCCATCTTTCCAGACGAAGCCATGAAACGATCCAACTTTTACACAACAATACAACAGCCCGAAGCCACCACACTGGAGTGGATTCAAAACAGAACCCCAGAATCTTCTGTTCTTGTCGCCGATCACCTTTACGGCTGGTGGCTCTCCGGAATTGGCAAAAGAACAACCCTCAGCGCAGCAAGTCTGGAATTCCTCATATACTCTCATGAACTGGAGGTCGCCAAATCAGCGCAGCTTCTCCTTGACACTGACTACTACATGGACAACGGCTTGATCCAAGTTAGAGATGATGGACCATACATTTCTCGTCACAACCCTATTTTCAGCATAGAAACAGTGGATGGAGAAGCTTATTCACTATTCAATTTCGAAGACAACGAAACCATACTTCATTACTACCAGATTAATGATTACGGAAAAAGAGATTACGAAAACACAACATTAGGGGACATGAAAGTGATTGAAACTCCTATATTATCGAGGGACGAAAACTCGGCAAACTTGACAATAACGCGCGAAAACGATTTGTTCAAGGTTAACAAAACATTGTCACTTCAGCAGGGAGTAAGATTCGCTGAACTATCATACAACATAGAGATCAAAAACGTTCGAACCAAAATCTTCAATATTTGGCTTCCAATTTACACCCGAAAAGGCTACGTGACAATCGATACTTGGACACCAATGGTTGGAATTTACGACTCATACCAGAAAGTGTGTGGACAGATAATCTTCCAAGAAGACACCCCAACAGAAATCCATTACGTAAAAGAGGAACCAACCAGAATCGAAATGCTCTACAGGTACCCACTGAAACGGAACATAAACATCAAAATGCTTGTCGGAGTTTTCGACTCTGAAGGCCGAAGCTACCATACTGAGCTTAATGAAAGATATGATGAGCTCGCAGCTGCTCCACTAGAAAAAGTAACCCTTGACCAGCTAATCGCATGGAATTACGTTGAAATGATAAACGAATATGATGTTTCACATGTGGTGTGCAGAGACCCCAGAGTATATTCGAAATTCTCGGAAGACCCCAAGTTTCGGCTAGCGTTCAACTGCGGAAACGTCGCAGTTTTTCAGGTAGTAAAATGAAACGCACCAACAAACAGTCTTTATGAGCGACAGGATTTTGAATTCACATGTGCAATAGTTTCCACTAGCTCATTTAACTCATTAACAGTCACATGCTTCACTGAATGCAGCACCCATTCACCCGCTGACCTATCCATCTATTGATTGGGCACAATTTAGTTCCATGGATTAGAACAGAGTGTTCGGGTTCCTGAACATTTACTGCCGTGTGCCCGATTTCAGGAAAGATTACGTTTCTTTGATAACCTGAGGAGAATTTTAGAAACAGTCCTCTTTCGTTTGAGGTTTATTTTCAGGGTTCCAGTTTCCATGCAATCTAAGCAGATGTTAAAATCGCAGGTTAATCCGTCATGAAAAGTAAACTTGCATAGATACACTGCCTTAACGGAATCGCCGCAGCAATCACAAAACAGATGCTTCATGACTTCAACCTCAAGAAGCAAGAGATGACAAATCTTAAAAAGGAAAGTTTCTTGCGCCGAAATGTTAGGAAAACTGATGTATTTGCGAACACGGATATATTACGATGAGTAAAGCGTGTAATAGAGCACGACTTGATGATTAGTAAAAGGCTCCTCGACAAAATCTCTATAATTCTAAGCTTGGTTCACCCCGATTCCCTTTTCAGCAGAGGCATCTAATCCACATGAAAACTGGATGCTTTTATAGGGTAACCTCATTAATCATGTACTCCTGACTCCCAGCAGCGTTGGAGGATAATTGTTGCAAAAGGCAAAGCTATCCACTATTGAACTGTTTTTCGTCCTAATCGCCGTCTCCACCCTCTTCGTTGTCACAGTTCACCAGATGTCCACAGCCGGAGTTCTTCCCGGAAACGACCCAGCCGTACACCTTGGAAAAGCAAAACAAATCGTAATGGATGAAAGGGTCAGCTACAGCGAAGTCGCATGGTATCCACCTCTCTTTCACACCATTATAGCTATGCTCCAAATTTTTGCAGGAACCCTTGATCTCATGGCAGCAGCTTTTATCCTAAAAATGCTGATTGCAACCTTCAACGTGCTAATCCTGTTGGCAACATATCTACTAAGCCGAAAACTTTTTGGAACAGGCGTTGCCGTCGTTTCAGCAGTCTTCACAATTCTGTCAGTTCCGCTTTTTGAGATGATTTTCTGGGGAGGCTACGCAAACTTTATGGGTTTAGCCTACATTGCCTTCGTTTTTTACATAATGAACAAGGACTTGGGAGTTATTGTTAAGACATTCCTACTGTTTTTGGGAGCCTTCACTCTTGTGTTGTCCCATCAACTTGCCGCCTTTGTTTTCGTTCTAATGTTTGTTCCAGCTTTCTTCATCATCTCCATCGGATCAAAAAGAAAACTCATAGCTTTTCTCGCCGTGGTCGTGGGGGGCGGCTTAGCTATTCTAGCGTGGTATGCAAGGATTCTAATTGAATACGCTGACATTATGATAGAACATGTCTTCTTTAGGATGGAAGAGAATGTTTACCTCATCTCCTCAGTTAGTCTTGATGCTCTAATCGAAAACCTTGGGGCAACCCTCTTCCTCGCTTTAGCAGGCATCCCCTTAATGTGTATCATACTAAAGAAGAAAAAATCCTTGAAGGACTCAATACTGATAGTTTTTTGGTTTGCTGTTCCCTTCCTTTTGGCTGAATCATTCCTGTTTGGAATTCATTTGCCATACAACCGTTTCATCTACTTTTTTGCCACACCAATAGCAATTCTCTCGGGCGTGACAGTTTTTAGCCTCACAAAGTTACCCGCATTTTTAGAATCAAAAGTATTTTCGAAGATCACAAAAAAACCTAAAGCATTGAATGCTGCAAAGATGTTGATTCTGGCGCTAATCTTTTCCCTGTTCGTCCTCCAAGCTTATGTCTTCGTTCAAAGAGTCGAAACTTACCCACAATATTACGAAAGAGCATCAATCGCCAGCTACAACTCTGGACTATGGGTAAAGCAGCATTCAGTTCCAGACGGCACAGTGATTACCACAAGAAGCCCCGGATCATGGTTCTACATTTTCTCAGACCACCGCACCATACAAGAAACAGACCCTATTGTCGCAAGAACTGCCGTAGCCGAAACATTGCTGTACAGTTTTTATGAAATGGAAAACTCTCTCGCTCTCACACGAGAGTTTGATCCGGTAAGCCCAAGCGCTGGTCAGGCAATATATGTTTCACGTTTCAACATTTGGAAGAAGGCTATGAGTATTCCCAACAGCCAAGCCAGCTTCATCTACGTTAATCCTTTCGGTTTATGGATGAAGATTCCCCTCTCCGAAACTGAAGAAAACATTTACTGGAAGCAAAACTCCACAGACGAGGCACAACTGGTTTCGGAATACGTGCATAAATTATTTACGGTCGAGAAAGTGGTTACATTCTCAAGTAACAGCTCAGCAGTAGACATTGAATGGAACATTGAGGCACATAAAAACCTAGCAAGCGTCAAACTGGCAGTCACCAATTATATGGAGCCTTCCCTCGATTTCAAAGAAGCGCTTGTTCCCGGAGTTCTTGAATGGCAGAACCCATGGGACAACGCCACTTACATAGATGGCTTCGGAAAGTGGGCAGTAATAGAAGGCTCTTCAGAAATGCTAAACGAAAACATTGTAGCAATGCTTGACGAAAAAAATGGAGTATTGACGGTTTTGGAACTTGATGACATGCCAGACTGGTTTATCCTCGGTGCATTAAATAACCGCTTTATAGACGCTCTCAGGCTTCGCTATGAACTTGGAGATTTAGTTGAGGGCGAGAAAAGCCAAGTCTCTTTGT
>SOJY01000113.1 GCA_004376385.1 Candidatus Bathyarchaeum sp. | reverse complement strand
GCTGTCTCATACAAGTATCCAGAAGTAGCTTTCCAAGACGACTTTGAATACGACAGTCCAGATGAAACCGGATGGGAATTCTATATATACCCGGAGCGCGAGGGAACCAGCTTCGGTGAGGCGACAATAAGCTCAAATCATACTTATCATGGAAACAAAAGTCTTCTGATAACTGCAAAAAGAGACAAAGAATGGTACAATGTCTACTCGGTTTACAAAAATGTGCATCTTTGGGATACTAGTAACGTGACTTTATCATTCTACTTAAATGCGACGAGCGGCTTCAACAATGACCTCGACCATTCGGCAGTAATAGTCGCCGATACTTCAGGGCAACGTGCAATAACCCTATCAACGTTATACGCACATATCAGTTCAGAGTATATCGAGTTACCTGACTCCCAAGGCTTCTTCGAATTTAACTTAAGCGAGATATGGTACCAAAAACATAACTCCACATTACCAACCGACTTTTCTATACGCTTAAAAAACTTTGACGCTGATGGAATTGAAAATATAGTCTTTTTCGATTACATCACCCTAGTGTGCAATGATACGTAACAAATGGAGGTGTGTTTTATAAGTTTCCATGATTACAACTAAGTCACGTGGACTGTTGTACATGTACAACCTCTACGATAATGTTAGACGATATTTAGCAAATCTCTTAGATCGGAAATGTAATGTTTGGCTGGAGAGAATGAGATATTTTCGGTCTTTTTTCTCTCATTATCACTTCGACTCAATCCTCGACTTGGGTTGTGGTAGTGGCTTGCTCTTTCTTTGCTTATCTAACGATACGCCGAAACTCCGTGTCGGTGTTGACTTAGTCAAAAGAGTAGGAAAGCACTATCAACACATCGTTTCTGACGCGACTCAGTTGCCATTCAAAAACGAAACTTTCTCAGCAGTGGCCGCTCTCAGTATCCTTGAGCATATTCCAATTGATCGAAGGGAAAATTTTTGGAATGAGGTGAAGAGGGTAACGCAAAAGGATGGAATGGTAATCGTTCAACTACCAAACAGGTACTTTCCTATCGAAAGTCATTCTTATCTACCCTTTTTCGGTTTCCTACCTTCCTGTGTGCACTCATTTGCATACGGTGCACATGGAGACTACACCGCTGTACCTTCCCTTAGGAATGTCGTCGACGCATTACAGAGGCATGGATTTAGATTACATAGTATCTTTCGTTATAAAGCACCGTTCCTGCCCTTTCCGAAGCTACTTGACAAAATAGGCTTTTTCCGTATATTCCCCCTCGGGTACATGATATTCGGGTGCAAATAGCAGAATATGACTATGAGCATATAATTACCAAGAGGACTTTGAACATAATGACAGGGCCTAAGCGTGCGCAACAAAGATACTGCTTTACCGTTGTACGAAAAGATTAAAACAGCTTCCTTAATTAAGCAATCAAGAAGGTCAAATTAGAACGAGTCACCATCGAGTCCAGTTGAGAAAGAACGATGAAAATTCTTCACCTGATTGACAATTTCGACGCTAGGTTTGAGAGGGATCAAATAAAATTAGTAGAACTACTAGAAAAGAGAGGATATGATGCCACCGTCATTACTTCAAGATATTCTTCGGACGAGAGACTGGCAAAGAAATCAGAATTTAAGAAGTGGGAAAAAAGATTTTTGCAATCAAAAATTCTACATATGCCAAGTTTAAGAATCCACACTCCGTTCTCTACCTATCCTGCCATCGCATATCTGCCTTTTATCAGAATCTTGCGCAATTACGATATTGTCCATGCGTATACTTTTGGTACGTATTCATCATTGTTGGCCAGCGTTGTGAAAAAAGTAGGGAAGACTAAAATGGTTTTGAGGTCAGATTTATCGTCATCTGCATACTGTAAAGCCAAGAACTTTCCATTTTATAGTATGATGTTAATATATCCCTTCAAAATTGCGGATGCAGTTTATGCTTATTCAAGTCTAGAAAAACGCTACCTTGTTGGTTTGGGGGTTCAAGAGAATAAAATTTGGATCATACCAGTAGGAATAAATTTCGATAAGTTTTCAAAAAACTCAATAGGACAAAAAGACGAAAACATAACAATTGGCTATCTAGGCCGATTTTGTTTCGTTAAAGGAATTCACAGAATAATTCCTGCACTATACACAATATTACACAAAGAGGAAAAAATTAGAGTAGTGTTTACCGGTATATTAGAGGATGTAAAATATGCTAACAATGCGATGGCTTCATTAGAAAAATACAGAAACTTCGAATATCTTAACAACCTAAGCATGTCTCCGCTTCGTTTCTACGATATGTGTGACATAATACTTGTACCCTCGGTATCGGAAACTGGCGCTATAATAGTTTTGGAAGCGATGGCTTCTGGTAAAGTTGTAATTGCTTCCAACATTAACCCTATCAACGAGTACATAGAACACGAACGCTCAGGTTTTCTGTTCAACGATCAGAAAGAAGTGCACCTGTACACAAAGAAACTGATAGAAAACCCAAACCTAATCGAAGAAATCGGGAGGAGAGCGAGGAAAGAAGCAGCGAAATACGACTGGAACCTCATAATCCGCAGATATGAGGAGATGTACAGAAGTGTTATAAAATGAAAATAGCCGAAGTTGTGTCGTCTTTTTATCCCAATATCGGTGGAATAGAGAATTCCGTATATTTTCTCTCCAAAGAATTGGCTGAACTCGGTCATGAGGTACACGTAATCACCCTCAATGGAAAAAACACCCGCGAGACCATCAACGGAATTCACGTGCACAGACTAAGACGCCTAATTCACCTACCATTACTGCCTCAAAAACAATTTGACATCGCACACACATGCAGGTGCGAAGAATTTGATGTCGTTCATATTCACAGCATAGAACCAATATGCCTTCAAGAGTTCTTGATCTCAAAGTATCTAAATAGTAAGCCCACAGTTGCTACCTTGTTTTCAATTGGAGGTTGGATGCGCCATCCACGTTTGCCTATACGGATAATGGCTGGTCCTTACGAAAGGATCGCTTTGAGACTCGTAAGAAAAGCTGACATTTTTCACGTAAAAAATGAAGGGGACAAGGCGATGCTGATTGAACTTGGTTTCAATGCCAGTCGAATACTTTTGATTCCCGACGGAGTCCCAAAACATGCCTTTGATGATTTTGATGGAAGTGCATTCCGAAGCAGATACGGGTTGATGAACAAAAAAATCGTATTGTACGTTGGTAGACTACATCATGCCAAGGGCATTAATATCCTCATTAAAGCTATGGTAGAGGTCATTAAGCGTAGATCAGATGTCACGGCTGTTCTAGTGGGGCAAGATGTAGATATGAAATCCAATCTGGTTTCCGCAACCAAGTCATTGGGAATTCAAGATCATGTCATAATTACAGGGTACATTTCAGAGAAAGAGAAGTTCCAAGCATACTCAGCTTGCGACATCCTCGTTTTACCAAGCCTCTACGATCTAGTTGAAGCTTACTCCATAGTCATATCTGAAGCTTGGGCTCAAAGGAAGCCAGTGATCGCGAGCGCTATAGGAGCAATACCACACAGAATCAAGCATGGAGTAAACGGTTTCCTAGTGCCTCCAGGCAATCCAGAAATACTTGCCGAAGCCATACTCCAAATACTGAGGAATCCGAAAAAGGCGAAAAACTTGGCGGACAATGGTCACAAAAACGTAGCTACGTGGCCTGATGTAGCAAAAATGTTAGAAAAAGCTTACTTCGCAGCAAGCAAGTGCTAACCCACTAATCACCTTACATATGTAGATGCATACAAACGCAAACCTTTAGCTTCCATATTCTGCCGGTTTCACTTAGATAAATCATCTATGTGGATGTTTACTAGCATGTATGCTCACACATGATTCGCTTTGCACACGCGCATATCGTCTTTGACCCTTACGGATTTTTGTCCACACTATTCTTATATAGCCAAGGAGCATGGGGAGACAATGGCTCCGACCTTGGCCTAGATCTCGAAAAGGTTCTTTCCCCCCCTTAACGTTCACTACGGTTTCAGCAAAAAATCGGCAATAAATTTAAAGGTCTTCTATAATTCGCGTGCGCATCATTCTTCTTTCCAAGCCCACTCGAGAGGATTCTCCACACTCAAGAACGTGTACTTTTCGAAGTGTTGCTTGTTTTCTGTCCATATCGTGTCAACGTTCCCCTTCGCCGTGTAGGCCAACACG
>SOJY01000054.1 GCA_004376385.1 Candidatus Bathyarchaeum sp. | reverse complement strand
AATGAAAGCGTTATTCACTGTGTGGCCTTCCGTGAAAAATCCTGGAGTGTGACTGCTTTTAGCCAGCCAAAAGGTATACGGAAACTGCTCTACCGACTTGGAGTGCCCGCAACCGTAGCAAGTCTTGTTATCTTCGTTTTTTTGCCAAGTTTTTTTCTGATATCATTTACGGTTACCCAATGGCCTGAGGTTTACACTGAAGTTTTTGCAAACCCTCTCATAGGAGACACAAATTGGATAGAAATCCAGAAATATATTTCATTATCCCTTCGTCTTGCCGTTTCCGCAGTAGCAATAGACCTTATTTTCGGGATTCCTCTTGCATATATTTTGGCTCGGAAGAATTTTTGGGGAAAGGGGTTTCTTGAAGACATCACTACATTTACGTTGGTTATCCCTACTTCTGGTTTCGGTTTTGCGACTCTAATAGCATGGACATCGATTTTTGGGGTAGACGCCATTTACTTGATTCCCGTGATCAATGTTCCATTCATAATGTTAATGATACACATCGCTCTAACCTTTCCATACATAGTAAAAACGCTTAAAGCCAAACTTGAGGACCTGTCGACACTATTTGAACAAGCTTCCGGAACTCTAGGCGCCTCACCTCTAACAACATTTAGAAATGTCATTTTACCGTTAACGTTACCCGCAATCTTCTCGGGAGCAGTTTTAGCTTTTGCTAGGTCTCTAGGAGAAACCGGAGCCACGTTAGTAGTGTCAAGTGTCTATACTACGGCACCCATTGCGGTAATTCGCTGGGTGTCCCAGTTTAATTTTGGAGCTGCTGCCTTCCTAGGAAGCCTATTAATAATTGTGGCGACAGCAATAATTATTCCAATAGAGTTTGTCTTGCAGAAAAAGGGCGTTTCTTCGTTCTCATTTTTTTCAACTCTTCGTATCGAAAAAAAGCTTCTAAAGCTTGAAGATTTTGCTTCTCGAAAACTACCTCGAATGAGAGACGTGGTTGTTTTACTCTTCATTATTCTAGTGGTGGTATTGCCAATAATTGTTGTCCTCAATTCGGTTACTCTATCTTGGAACAGCGACCCAGACACGGGCAATGTTAAAGAAAGCGTGATGTACCAACTATTTGGACCATCGAACTACTTCTCAGCTTTGCTAGACGCTACTTTTATTTCGTTTGCCTCCGCATCCATCGCTACATACATTGCAACGTGTATAGCCATTCCGACAGTATTCTTGATAAAACGTTACAGATTTGGTCGATTCCTGCGAGCCATACTTCGAGTCCCTCTAATTGTTCCAACATCGGCCCTTGGTCTATCCATTCTTCTCCTGTGGGGTCCTGAAGGATTGAATCTCGCAAATCCGGGAATATGGCTTATAATTTTAACGCACATAGTTTTCTCTGTTCCTGTAGTGGTTGAGCCTATGCTTGCTACTTTTGAAGGGTCTGACATTCCCCTGTATGAGGGAGCAGCTCGTACCCTAGGTGCCACTCAATACAACACTGTCGAATCAGTGTCTCTCCCGTTGTTGAAAAGAGGAATTTTAGCGGGAGTAATCCTATCATTTACGCGCTCCTTGGGAGAAACAGGAGCAACATTTCTAGTAATGGGTAGCGCCACAACAATTCCTCCATTAGTTGTTAACATGGTTGAATCTCTCGCGATTCCAGCAGCGCTCTTCGCATCAACATATTTAATTGTAATCTCATTTGTTCTGATTATGCTGTTCAGAAAGGTGACCACTAGATGAGACAAAATAATACAATTCAAAAAATTCTATATGAGGTGAACTGAAATGCCCGAAGTCAAGTTAAATAATGTAGTCAAAACCTTCGATAAAGGGCGAATAATCGCTGTTGATCACGTAAACTTGACTGTACGTGACAAAGAATATTTGACATTACTTGGACCAAGCGGATGTGGAAAAACAACTACTTTGCGTATGATAGCTGGCTTGGAGTTGCCCGATGAAGGCGAAATATCAATCGGCGAGAAACGTGTATCTGATCTTCCACCCGAATACAGAGACATCGGCTACGTCTTTCAGGAATATGCACTGTTTCCACACATGGACGTTTGGAACAACGTCACCTACGGACCACGCGTAAAAGGATGGAACGAAAAGAAAAGCAACAAAATTGGACGCGAAATGTTAGAGCTGGTCCGACTGTTTGAGCGAACTGACGCTTTTCCAAGCGAGTTGAGTGGAGGAATGAAGCAACGGGTTGCCTTGGCTAGGGCATTATCGTCAGGCTCTAAGCTTTTACTGTTGGATGAGCCCTTAGGTGCCCTAGACGCGAAAATCAGAACAGACTTGAGGTACGAAATTAGAAAACTGGTGAAAGACCTCCAATTAACAGCAATTCATGTTACTCATGACCAAGCAGAGGCTATGGCTATCTCGGACAGAATTGCTGTGATGCGGAAAGGAAAGATTATGCAGGTCGGAACCCCTCAGGAACTGTACCTGAATCCTCAGCACATATTTGTGGCAAACTTTGTTGGGGAATCAAATTTCTTGGAAGGTTATGTTGCAGATCGGGTTGGTCACAAACTTACGGTGGAACTTCGTGGAGGAATTTATGTTAAATCCTTGAACAAAGACCACAAAAAAGGGGAAAAAGTGGTTGTAGCCATAAGACCAGAAGTTTTGTCCATCACGAAGGGAGAAAAGAGTGGGGTAAACTCGATAGTCGGTAACATCGAAGGTTTTAGGTTTGAAGGAAACAATGTTCGATATGAAATTAGGCTCCAAAATGAAGATATGATAGTGGTTGTACGTCCAGCATTAATGGCTGAATGGCTTAGTGTAGGCGAGAAGATTACTGTTGCTTTTCCGTTTGAAAAAAGCTTTGTTTTTTCATATCCTGAAAAGGGTTTGAGAACGGAGTTGGCTCTCGAGTGAAAAGATGGAAAAGACTTAAGCGGCATGCTTACAAATTAATTAACAACAGACATCGAATGTCTTATTGTTTAAAGGTGAAAATCTATGGAAAGATGGTTTTCTGAAAGAAGGAAAACTAAGGTATTAGAAATGGCGGATAGACAAATGACCTTGGCTATCGACACGGTAATCGAACTTGAAAAAGCAATTAACTCTGCCTTAAACAGTGATAAAGAAAAAGCCATAGCATCCTTCGATAAACTATCCAGTATAGAACATGAAATAGACGAACTTAGAAGAATAGTTTTTGAGGAACTTACCCGCGGCAATCTTCAATCTAAAGACCGCGAAGACATCATGCACCTAGTGAAAAGGTTGGACCAAATGGCGGACCACGTCAAGGATGCATCAAGAGCAGTTATTTTACTTTTAGAGGCAGAAGTCCCAAAGGAAATGTGGAAACAGTTTGCCAAAACCGCCAAAGACTTGGTTGACTGCGCAACAACTTTACGTAAGGCCATTGAAAATTTGGGGACAAACCCAGCGAAGGCTATGGAACTTGCAAAACAAATCGACAAGATAGAACAGCAAGTGGATGAAAAATACTTGAAATCAAAAGCGTTACTTCTCAAATATTCTAAGGAAACGGATGCCGCAACAATACTATTGCTTAAAGACCTCATAGAAGAAATGGAACATGTGGCTGATGCTTGCGACGACACAGCGGACTACGTCAGAATATTGACAGTCTCCAGATAAGCCCCGTAGCTTCTACGCTCACATATTATTCTCTTTTAGCCTTGAACAGTTCACAAAGCATTTCATAGAGTTCTTCACCGCCCTCAACCTTGGTGAAGAGGCTCTTTTCAGCGTTCAGAATCGTTCCCGCGGTTTCGCAGGTTCTTCTCCACTCCAGTTCTTTCCACATCATTCGGTAGTTTTTGTGTTCTACCCATGCTCGAAATACCAACACAGTGAACATGGCAACGGTAACTAAGAGGTTTAGCAGGTAAATGTTCAGTAGATCCAAGTAAATCACCGCCATAGAAACGTTAGGTTGGGTGTGGATTTATTCGTTTAGGTAACCAAGTAACGCTGCGCCCGAAAAACACTGGAAACGAGGCAGTTATGTTTAATTAAAACATGTTTTCATTAAACTCTCTTTTAGTCTTTTGACCTATGTGTGCAATTGGATAGACTTTCTGGATTCATAAGATTTATTACAGCATTAAACCGTATCCGTTTTTGCTCTCACCGAGAGAAGCCTGCTCTGCATGCGTAAATCCCATAATCTACTATCTCATACTGAGATATCCAAAATTTGGTTTTACAAGGGTGGCGTGGTACAGGCTGTGGTGAGAGCACAA
>SOJY01000136.1 GCA_004376385.1 Candidatus Bathyarchaeum sp. | reverse complement strand
CATTCAGAAAGAAGCGTCAACGCCATCTGTGACGACGGCAGTTTCTCATTCACTTAATTCCTTCCTCAGAGCCTCAACCCGTTCCACCAAGGCAGCTTTTAGCTCAGTGTTGTCAAAATGCATCAAAAGTTTGTTGCAGGTTGGGCACCGAAAAACAAGTTCCATAGCATCCTCGAAGGGAATCTGTTTACATCCTTCTGTGAAACAGGAGTAAAAGTCATGGTCCTGCTCATACGTGAACCGTGTTTCCAGTTTTTCTAGAACACGACGCTTTTGGTTCAAAATGAAGCCTGCAAGCTGATCAAGCTGAAGTCTCCAGTGAAATATGAACCAGCCTGTGGTTTTGTCACGAGACCGTCTTAGACCAACTAGAGAGTGGTCGTAGAGCTTGTAGAGAATCTTGCGAACAGTATTGAGTCTTATCTCGGTTTGGGCGGCAATCTCATCATCTGTGGTTTCGCCAACTCTCTTGAGGACACTAACAATTTGAACCGCCTCTTCGCCACCAAAGGCTTCGGCAACCTTTTGCAAAGTTTTATCGTCTACGAAAGTTAACATTGAACCGTTACTCCACTTTTCTAATATACAAGGGAAGCAAAGCTTAAATCTCTTACCAAAAATGTTCACAGACTAAAATTCAACGACCCGTTTGCCTCTAGCCTGAGGAACTATTTTCTTTTTTGCGTTACGAATAACATCCTCTGAAAGCTCCTGACCCTCAAAAAAGCGGTCGAGAAAAACAGCCAAGCTGGAGCACTCCGAGTGAGGCTGGTTCCCCACAGCAACATTGAAGTCTGAGACCGATTTGGAGAAGAAGCCAGCGGGCACTTTTTGACTACCCACAATAACCAACACGTCTTTTTTTGTCATCCTGATTCTTTTCATGACATCACTTGTTTGGATATTTTCTCCGTAGGCAGTAAGATGAACTGTTATGCCGTTTTGTGCTCTCCAATCCTTAACCACACGTTTCCACGGCTGCCCCATCTCAAACTGGAAATCGCCGCCCCAACATGCCGTAACCTTTTCAATAGTTTCTTCTACTTTAGAATCTGTTATATCTGCCATAATGAAGCCAGATGCGCCTAAGGCTCGGGCAGTTAAAGCCACATGCGAAGTGAGCCTTTGATCTCTGTGCCTATGTCCCCATCTCAGAACAACAACTTTTGGCAACCTTACTGGTTTCTCCTTCGCTTTTAGCTTCAGACCTGAGCATTCCCCCCAGTTTTTCCACGCGCCCCTTAACCCTGTCCGCAAACCAAGGAATCGCACGGAAGACAACCTTCACCATATCTCCTTCATATTCTATGTTCTGAACATGGGCATGATCGAAAAGCTGCGAAACCAAGGACATGGATTCGTCATTTATTTTCAAAGAAAAGGACGCTTCGACGAAACCTTCAAGGTACCGGATAAGCTCCTGTTTCAACGCGGTTATGTTGGTTTTATGCAACGCTGAGACAGGAACAGGGTTTGGTGCACGCTCCTTCACATACTCAATCTTGCGGTTCAGTTCGTCTTTTTCAATCAAATCGATTTTGTTGAGTGCGGTTACCACAGGTATTCCTGTTGCGCCAATTTGTTGGATTGTATCAAGACTGCAAGAGAGCTTTAGTTCAATGATTTCTTCGGATTCGCTCAAATCTACAACTAGGATAATCACGTCTGAAAAGATGGTTTCTTCAAGGGTTGAATGAAAGGCGTTAACCAACTTCAGGGGCAACCGGTCGATGAAACCAACCGTGTCCGTCAACAAAACCTTTCTTTTGGAAAACTGCACCGCCCGAGTTGTTGTAGAAAGAGTGGTAAAGAGAGCGTTGTCAACAGGAACAGTTTCTTCTGTGAGCAAATTAAACAGTGAACTTTTACCCGCGTTTGTGTAACCAGCCAAAGAAATCGAAGAAAACCCCAGCTTGGTTCTTCGGACGCGATGCAACTGACGTTCTTCTTGCTTATTTTTCAGCTTCCCTTTGATAGAACTTATTTGTCTTTTTACAGTTTCGAAGTAAACGTCCACCTCATACTTCCCTAACCCCATAAAACCGGGTTGCTCTTCCATTTTCGCCAGCTTCACCCTTTCTTTTGCCCTCGATAACTCGTACCGAAGACTAGCTAGCTGAATCTGAAGCTCTGCTTCGTAGGTTGAAGCTCTTATTGAAAAGATTTCGAGTATGAGCTGAAAGCGGTCAATAACAGTCAAGCCCGTAACCTTAGCCAAGTTATAGGCTTGAACAGGCGTCAGTTCGTTATCGAAAATAATCTTCTTGGCGCCAGTTTCTGTAACCAAATTGGCTAGGTCATTTATTTTTCCTCGCCCAATCTGGTAGCGGGGGTCTCGTTTCCTGACCTGTTCAAGTGAACCCGCAACGGTGTATCCTGCGGCATTAGCGAGGCTCCCGAGTTCAGCTAGGCTTGAAGGCTCCCTGGAAAGCCGCCGTTGAACGATTATCGCTTTCGTTACTTCTCTGCCTCCTCTTCTTTCAACTTAAACTTGATAAGGTCTCCCAAGGTTGTTCCACGGGGTTTAGATGATGAACTAAGCTGAGCTTTAGGTTCTGAAGTAGGCACACGAAGCTTTATTTTCAGTGTATGCTCCAGCTTTTCTGCAAGCCCAAGATCGGGAACCATTTTGCCGCTTTCAATTTTACGTAGAACTGAAACGCGTTCTCTGATTGTTCTACCCAAATCCTCATGGCTCATGCCCAAACCTTCTCTAGCCGGTCTCACTAGCTGAGCGAAGTTGTCCACAAGCTCCAAGGTTTCAGGCACAGTTGTACGTTGTTTTATTTTTACGAAGGGCTGGATTGGCTGACGTTTCATGCTCTGTTTTGCGCGCGGTTGAGGTCTAGGTTCCCAGTAACCAGACCCCAGTTTACTGCATTGAGAGCATACAGTCATATTGGCGCCTTCAATTATTGCCCTGAAAGGGGTACCAAATATTTGACGACCACAGACTTCGCATTGCAAGAGAAGCAATCACCTAAACTATTTCATCGCAAGCCGATTCTTTATACTTGTCGATTTTATATAACTTGACCGTCAATCATCTAAACGAAACCCATGAAACCAATAAATGGCTCTTTTGTTTGACATAAAAGCCGCAAATTATTTAGGGAGACGAAAACAATCATTATGTTGTGGAGAGATGGTTTTATGCCTATGGCTTTCGTGTTGATAAACACTGAGATAGGATCTGAAAGCGAAGTTTTAAACGAGCTGAAGAAGATCGACGCAGTGAAAGAAGCTTACATGGTTTATGGCGTTTATGATGTCGTGGCTAAGGTCGGTGCAAATACTATGGAGAAGCTTAAAGAGATTGTCACATGGAACGTGAGAAGACTGGACAAGGTTCGGTCAACCCTAACCATGATAGTGATCGAGGGACAAAAGTAGCCGCCACCTCCCCCCTTTTCTGTATACGCATTCCAATCCGGAAAGAACAATACAGTATCTGAAGGTTCTTATCCGCTCAACAACCTAATTACTTGCAACGAGCGGAAGCTAATGGTCAAGCTGCACATAGGATTCGACGACACCGATTCACCAAACGGAGGCTGCACCACTTACATAGCCGCCAGCCTCGTCGAAAAATTGAGCAGCATGGGCGTCTCCTTCACGGATTACCCAAACCTAATCAGGCTTAACCCAAATGTTCCATGGAAGACCAGAGGCAACGGAGCCCTCTGCCTACGACTCATTTGTGCCGAAAACAGCGTAGACAGAATCAAAGAGACTGTCATAGACACAGTCGAAGCGAACTCTGAGCTAAGTTACGGTGGAACAGACCCCGGGGTTGTCTTCATTTTCGAGGACGTTCCCCAAGAAATCAGGGACTTTGCAAAAAAAGCAGAGCAGAGCATGTTAACAATTGATGAAGCATTAAAGCTCGCTAAAAGCGTCAACGCAGAGGCGGTGGGATTCAAGAATGGAAGAGGAATCATCGGAGCCTTAGCTGCCATCGGAGAAGACTTGAGCGGAGACCACACCTTTGAGATCATATCGTACAGAACCCCAAAAAACCGCGACAAACCACGCTGCGTACAAGCTTCATCTGTGAAGACTATGGACACAAAGTCTCCACTTACATTCAACAATGTAGACCCTGAAACGGGTAGAATCCTCATTACGCCTAGAGGACCGGACCCCATCCTTTGCGGAATCAGAGGCGAAACCCCAGAAGCAGTTAAACAAGCATACGAGATGGTCACCATCGATGAACCTGTTGAGAGGTGGATAATCTTTCGC
>SOJY01000110.1 GCA_004376385.1 Candidatus Bathyarchaeum sp. | reverse complement strand
TGGAGCCTCGGGCGGGATTTGATCCCGCGACCAACAGCTTACAAGGCTGCCGCTCTACCGGGCTGAGCCACCGAGGCACGGTAGCCTTAACGGATTTCGTTAAGTAAAACATTTCTTATACTGACTAGCCTATAGATTTTCCGTTTCTAAAAAAGTGAAAAGAGAGAAAAATGAGGGCTTCCCAGTTTTCTGTTCTATTCTTTGAATTCTTCAGGTGAGATGTAGTCGCCATATTTTTCTTTGGCGTTAAGGAGGCGCTCGTATTGCTGGTTTAGTTCCCAAAACACTGCTTCTGGTGTGTAAGTGACGTTTTTCTTGTAGAATTGTCTTACTCGTTTTATCTTATCCATGTTTTCTGTAACGCGAATGCTAAACTGTTTGATGTAATCTTCTTTGCTGTAGTCTTTATCTCGTAGTTGTTTGAAGAGTTTGCGTAAATCTTCGTATTTGGGAATGTAGCCTGTGGGAGTTTTTATTGCATCCACTTCTCCGTGGACTCGTAGTTCCATCCATTTTATCCAGACATGTTTGTCTTTAGGGTCGTTGAGGTAATTGCCTTGTTTGTCTTGCAAGAAATAGTTAACTCCAAAGACGACAGGAGGATTCTGGAGCTTTTTTCCGAAATCTAAGTTATTCCGAACGTTCTTTCCTAATGGAATAGATATGAAGTCCTGAATGCTCATCATGTTAATTTCGGGCACTCCTTCTTTGCCAATTGTAGCAAAAGTTGTTTCCGTCTCCAAAGCTGCTCCGTAAGAGATGATTCCATGCTCCCAATCAAAGCTTTGCTGGACCGGCACATATGCCTTAATGTCCCGTCCTCCATACATTATGCCTTTCAATTCAACACCTATGGGGTTTTCTAATTCGGGGTCACAATTTTCTAATGCTTTTAGGGTTACTGCGTACCGAGCATTCTTGTGGGCAACTGATATTTCGTTACCCGCTTCGTCTTTCTTTCCTTCATACCATTTTCCTGAAAAATTGATTCCTTCTTTAGGAAGCTCACTGCCCATACCTAACCAGTATGGTTTTCCGTCTTTAACCAACACGTTAGAAAAGATGATTTCGCCTGTATTATGAAGCACCTTAAAGATTGAAACATCGTCTATCGGGTTAACATCTTTTATAATTCCAAAAATGCCCGCTTCAACATTCACTGCTCTTGCAACTGAATCAATTTCACGAATATATGCAATATCGTCGCCTAGGATGGTCTCACCTGGCAGCATAGCCGTAGATGTTTTACCACAGGCGCTGGGAAAAGCACCTGCAAAATATGTTTTACGACCATTAGGACCATGCACACCCATTAACATCATATGCTCAGCTAACCATCCCTCAGTGTTTGCCTTTCGGATAGCTAAACGAAAAGCAAGTTTCTTAAAACCTATCGAGTTACCCGCGTATTGTGTGTTGACGCTGTAAATTGTATTATCCATGTAGTCTATGTAGATGCATTTTTTATCATGTTCTGCGCTGACCATGTTCTCAGTTAGTTTCCCTGCTGAATGCAAAACTCGCAAAAATTGTGTGTCAGAACCTGATTTGCTAAAAATTTTGTAGCCAGATCGGTACAGTAAGTCTTCAGAATGAGCTACATACCAAGAATCAGTGCATTGTAATCCAAGAATTGTGAATACCGAGTCTGTGGGTCCTAACGAAAGAAAACGAGCAATCATTGTGCGACCTGTCATGGAGTCTCTAAGTACGCCTTTTACTTCTGCTAAACCTTCTTGGCGGTCAATTTGGTTAAGGGCTTTGCTGAGGAAAATTCTTTTGGGTACAAGATATTTTGTGGCTTTCCTGTCTCGTCCCTGGTCATAATAGCCGTCATAGTGAATTGTGTGTCCAGAGATATTCAATGGGGTTTCTTCTTTGGTGGCGATTGCTTGTTGCCTGATGTAATCTTTGTCCTCTACTGAATCGCTGCAGATGAATACGTGTTCAGCGTTACAAAGGTCAGCAGATTTGGCGATGAATTCGTGGACTTTGGGGATGGATATTGCGCATAGTTTGTCGTAGTCTGCTTTGCTTAGTTTCGGTCGTAATGCTTCAATGTATGGGTTCATGGTTTAGCCTCAAAAAGTTGTTTTGTTGTGTGTGAAATTGTAATATGCTATTTCTTTGGTGGGATGTAAAACTGTGTGAGAAATAGCATCAGTAACATAGGATGTGTTTTTTTTGTTTAGTGTCATTTTATTTCTTTTACTCCGTGTTGATTGTTAGTTAGAAAAGTTTAAAAATTGCTAAGACATTTAAAGGTTACGTTAACAAAATGTTAAGTGTCAAAGCTTTGGAAAAAAAGATTCTGCTCAATTTATTAGAGAAGGGGCAACGTCCGATTCTTAAAATAGCCGAGGATATTGGGGTCACAAGGCAAACTGTTGCAAAAAAGATTGAACAAATGCGCGACTCTGGTTTGATAATTTCCTTTTTTCCAAAAATTGAACCCGAACTTTTGGGTTTGTCTATTCAGGCGTACATATTGATGCGTGAAGACCCGCGAAGTGATTACAGAAAAGAGACTGAAGAAATCGTAAAAAGTTTTCCTCAGGTGTCTGAGTTTCAGAGAATCTTTGGCAAGTATGATAGTATCGCAAAAGTGTTAGTGAAGAATAACAAAGAGTTAACCGACTTGGTTAAAAAAATTCATAATCTGAATGGCGTCAAAGAGACGGAAACTTTCATAGTTCACAGCACAATAAAAGACAAACCCGAAGACCCCCTCAAGAAAGCATTAACAACCTAACTCTGTCAGTTTCCATGCTAGCAACAGAGGGCGGTTTAGAGCTGTTTTGGTTCCTGAATCACCAGATTATGCCAAAATCTACTATAATGTAACCTAAATATACTTGTCCAACTGTTAGAGTAACAATTTCATCGTTTTGCGGTTCTATGTAAATTAGCCCATTATCTGTAGTGTTGAAACAGGCTATTGCATGAGCGCTGTCAGAAAATTCGATATATACGAACCCGCATCTGTAACCCGCCTGACCGGCGTTATCGTTGAAGTCGGCTGTAAAATCGTAACAAAGATAATCGTTAGTGTACTCGTTTTCTTCAGTTTTATCTGAATTTATAAAAGTGATCGCCTCAGAATACGTTGGGTCCCTTAAGTACCAGCCGCTTTCAGTCAGATCTTCTGCACCTTGAAGATACCCCTCATCATAACCGAGTTGGTAGCCTTCAGATTTGCCCTCGGCATAACCTAAATCGAAGCTTTGAATTACTTCACTTTCCAATGACACGACCTCAGTTTGGAAGCTTGAAACTTGCGATTCCAGAGCGTCCACATCGTTGTTTAGTGATGATGTTTCGGATTGAAGATTTGCAACTTGTGTTTCCAAAGTAGCCTTTTCAGTTTGCAGGGTTGAAACATTAGTTTCTAACATGCTATTTTCGTTTTCTAATGCAGTTGCTTCAGTTTGGAGGCTTGAAACTTGCATTTCAAGAACAGTCTTTTCGTTGTTCAGTGAAGTGGCTTCTGATTGGAGACTTGAAACGTTAGCTTGCAGGCTTGAAACTTGAGTTTCTAACGTAAGTTTTTCGTTTTCGAGTCCAGAGATTTGATCAGTTTTCATTTGCAGTTCATTATCTTTCTGATTAAGCGCCATTACAGCTCCAATAACTCCAACAGATAGAACGACACAAATCAAACCGAGCGCTATGAGTTTCTTATTAACCATTATTTTCTTCCTCCAAAAATCGCTCTAAATATGATTCATTACGACATCATATATACCCTTCGTGTGCTGAAAAGTTTTCGTTTCGCAACCAAACTTTAGCCCACTTTAAACACGTACTAAACGCTTCAGAAACCTCAGCACTGCATATAACTGACTAATCAAATCTCAAATGCAAGAATGGAGCCTCGGGCGGGATTTGATCCCGCGACCAACAGCTTACGAGGCTGCCGCTCTACCGGGCTGAGCCACCGAGGCGTTTACTGTGAACTGAGCGGAATACACATTTTTAAGACATTCGGGAGCAAACAGTTCCAATAGCGGTGTCCCTACTTTTTTCTGTTCTATTTGTTAAATAAAAAATGGGCTTGTATGTCATCCGCTGTTGTGTTGCTACAGCGTCTACAAGCCTATGCACAATATTAATTTGGGGGGTCCCAGTTTTGGGACTCATTTTTTCTTTATCTTCAGGAAGTAGAGAATAGCCACTCCAACTACTGCTACCACGACGATTGCTGCAATCCATGTGATTGGTAACAACTCTGCTTCTTCAGTCTCTGTTGGCGTC
>SOJY01000189.1 GCA_004376385.1 Candidatus Bathyarchaeum sp. | reverse complement strand
GGAAACTTTCACATGGGAAACGTCCTCAACTGGACATACATAGACGCCCTAGCCCGCTACAAACGCATGCGAGGCTACAACGTCCTGTTTCCCCAAGGCTGGGACTGCCACGGACTCCCAACAGAAATCAAAACAGAAGAAACCTACAAAATCAAAAAAACAGACCTGCCCCCAGCAGAATTCGTTAAACTCTGCAAGCAACTCATAAACAAATACATAACCATAATGAAAAAAGCCATCATACGCCTCGGCTGCTCCGTAGACTGGACAACAGAATACAAAACCATGGACCCAAACTACTGGAAAAACACCCAACTATCATTCATCCAACTCCACAAAAAAGGCTTAATCTACAAGGGAACCCACCCCATCAGCTGGTGCACAAGCTGCGAAACAGCCATCGCAGACGCAGAAGTCGAACACGAACAAAAAGAAGGCACCCTCCACTACATCAAATTCAAACTAGAAGACGGCAGCCACCTAACCATAGCAACAACCAGACCTGAACTACTACCCGCCTGCGTAACCGTAGCAGTCAACCCACAAGATAGCCGCTACAAACGATACATCGGCAAAAACATCTATGTTCCAATCGCAGATCGTAGCGTCAAAATAATCTCTGAACGAACTGTTGACCCAGACTTCGGAACAGGCGTCTTAATGATCTGCACCTACGGAGACAAAGCAGACGTAAAAGCCGTCACCACACACAAGCTCCCCTCCATAATCTTAATCGACGACAAAGGAAGAATGAACCAAAACGCAGGAAAATATGCTGGACTAACCGCCAAACAAGCAAAAAAAGCCGTAGTAGCAGACCTACAAGAAGCTGGTCTGCTAGAAAAAACAGAGCCTCATAGTCAGGAAGTTGGAACCTGCTGGAGATGCAAAACCCCAATCGAAATACTGGAACATGAACAATGGTTCATGAAAACACGCATCTTCACAGAGCAAGTCAAAAAGAACACCCATGAAGTAACATGGTACCCAGACAACATGAAAAAACGCATGATAGACTGGGCAAACTCCCTAGACTGGGACTGGGTAATCTCCCGCCAAAGAATCTTCGCAACCCCAATCCCAATATGGTACTGCACAAAATGCAACCAAGTCATCATAGCAGAACCTGACTGGGTGCCCATAGACCCACGAAACGAACCCCCAAAAACCGGCAAATGCCCAAAATGTGGCTCCACCAAATTCACTCCAGAAACAGACGTGCTGGACACATGGTTCGACTCCTCCATAACCTGTGCAGTACATGCGGGCTGGCCAGACAACAAAGACTGGCAAAAACTGTTTCCCGCTGACGTGCATCCCTCAGGATACGACATCATCCGAACATGGGCATACTACCTCATGGTCCGCAGCCTAGCCCTCTTCGACGAAAAACCATACAAGAGTGTCCTCATTAACGGCATGGTGCTTGGAACCGACGGCAGAAAAATGAGCAAATCCCTTGGCAACTTCGTATCCACTCCAGAAGTTTTCAGCAAATACGGCGCTGATGCTCCCAGACAGTGGGCAACAAGCGGAGGAGCAACAGGCTCAGACATACCATTCAGATGGGAAGACATCGAGTACGCATGGAGGTTCCTCAGAAAACTCTGGAACGCTTCCCGATTCGCAGGAATACACCTTAAGGACTATAACCCAAACCAGAAACCAGCAAAACTAGAACTTATTGACCGCTGGCTACTTAGCAAAATGGAGCAAGTCACCCAGAAGGTAACCGAGGCACTGGAAAACTGCCAATTCAATGTAGCCACTGACGAAATACGAAAATTCACTTGGCACAGCTTCTGCGATAACTACCTTGAAGCCGTCAAACATCGGCTCTACCAGCCCGAAACGTATGGTAACGAAAAGAGAGAGGCTGCCCAGTCCACGCTCTACCCCACAATTTACAGGATAATTCAGCGTCTTGCCCCAGTTTCGCCACACCGCCCCGAGGAACTATACAAGATAATGTTCGCGGACGACAAGAAACATGAAAGCATCCACGTCTCCCAATGGCCTACCATACAAAAAGAACTGATTGACGATGAGACCGAGAAAAGTGGCGACCTCATCGTTGCTGTAATGGGCGAAATTCGCAGAGACAAAGCAGAGAACCAGAAGCCATTGAATGCGCCTATCCAAAAGCTAACCTTATACTCGGAAGACAAGGAAACCGTAGAAGTTCTGTGTCAGGCAGAGGAAGACCTTGCTGGAACCTGCAAAATAGAAAAAATGGAAGTTATATTAGCTAAAGGCAAGGGAAAAGAATTACAGGGATATCCAGACATTCACTTTATCGCGGAGTATTAGTTTACAGCTTTGTAACGAAGAATCGCCGCTACTCCGCCAAAAGACTTCTTTAGCATCTGCCCCTCTTCTGTATCGCCAGACAAGACTTCCACATCCGTTCCCGCTATCTCAGCTGCCTCAGCTAATTCGTCGATAGTCTCTTGGGTATCCTTAACAGAGAGGGTTGGAACATTGCATTTCGGGCACGAACTCCCGTTTGTTTTCTGCTCAAACTCTGCAACTTCATGCATCTTTATCGTTTCATGCTTAGTGTAGTCGCAGGAACCACATTTCACGGTTACCCGAACAGACTCGATGTCTTCGGAAAGCAGAAGAGTAGCTACAATTCCGTTGTTCAGGTATGTTCGCACTTCATTTTCGCCGTATGCGGCTAAGCCAGTGTCCTGCCCTATTTCACGTAGAAACTTCTGCATAATCTTCTTTTCTTCAACATAACGTATTCTCCGCAGAATATCCTGAGACCCCTCCACAACCTCTTCTACTCCATGATCATCCGTATAGGCGGTGTCGATGGTGGCTACAATCTTCTCCTTCAGGGTATAATGAAGAAAGTTTCCCTTGTCAAAATCGTATTTTGTGGGTCCAGGTCCCCCCAAAAGTATGCTCTTCAAGTTTTCGATGGGAAGAAAGATTTCGTTGGCGTGTTCTCCAACGCGCTTGAAGTATTCTTGCATCTTTGCCTGTCTTTGCCGGACAAACCTTTTGGCAGATTGTCCTCCTGCCCTGAACTTTCCGGGAATCCCCGAGGTGATCTGCTTCACTATGTCGAGCTGTTTTCCTCTAACCGTAGCAAAGGATGCGTTTGAGGCGTCTAAAACGATGATTCCATATGTTTCTTTTTCCTTCAAGAACTCCTGCAGGTGCTCAGTGTGAAATCGGGCATCACAACGATACAGATAGACTTGAATGGGCTCGGGCGGAGATATTATGTACAATTCGATTTTTTCGCTTCCAGGACCATTCTGGGGAATTGCTCCACAGAAGAGCACCAACCCATTTTCTGGCACCTTCTTGAACAGTTTCAGCCGCTGCGTGACTCTGGTTATGGCGTCTTGAACGTTCTTTTTGGTGGTGCTAGATTTGATGTTTGAAGCTGTTCCGTACTCGTTGTTGAGCATAGCTACTACTTCGCTGACTTGGCGACCATACGGCACATACAGTGAGACAAGCTCTGTTCCTCTGCCTTCTCTAGCTGCTAGTCTCTCCAGATTCCGTTTTAGGCGAAACCGTAGAAGAGAAGATTGTTTAGTGCTCAACGTTCATTACGCTCTTTGATTGTAGAACTATCCAATGTAGCATATCTGATAAAAGTTATCTTTTGGGTCTGCAGAATACTTGAACCCTTGTTTCGTTAAACTATAATGCTTTGGGGTTGAAGGGCAACATTATTCAAATCGAACTTGACTATCTGTGTGGACATAAACAGTATCTAGTATTGATTAGGGTGGGATAAAGAGGTTGTTAGCTCAAAGGCTAGTGTTTGTTGGTCACATCTCTGTCGACAAAGTCGAGAACGTCAACGGCACCCGGGTTCAGCCGGGAGGCGCAGCATTATACGCGGCAATGGCAGCCAGAACTCTCTCCCCAAATGTCACATTGATTTCGGCTACCGGGAAAGACAATCAATTCCTCAATGTTCTGGATCTCCTGCCATACAAGGACGTGAAAATATACGATGCACCCTCCACAAGATTTCACATCAGGTATGACCGTCGCTGGGAAGCCCATTACCTCAGAGCTGATCATGGCGCTGGCTCCAGAATAACGTCTCGGAGAATCTCAGACCGGTGGCTTAGGCACAAGAGCATTTTTCACATTTCTCCTATGAGACCCGCCAATGTTTCCAGAATACTGGATAAGATAAAGCAGAAGTCTCCGGAGACTAAAGTTTCGGTTAACACGTGGATAAACTACATTAGGGAGAGTCGGAGAAACAGGAGAATCCTCAAGGATATTGCTTTGAATGCGGACTTTTTTATTTTGAGCGACACGGAAGCTAAAGCGTTAGCCCAGACTGATTCAATCTCTTCTGCTGTTAGGCTTCTCAAAGCTAAGATGTTGATTGTTACTTTAGGAGATTTGGGTGCCATAATAAGCGGAGAAAGTGTTGGGTTGCAAATGTTTGCTGCGTTGAATCTGTCGCCGGATAAGGTTGTTGACACTACAGGGGCTGGAGATGTATGGTGCGGCGCCTTTCTAGCCACCTACAATCTTACCGAAGATTTCGCCAAATCCGTTAGTGCCGCATCCACCATTTCCCGTATTAAATGCTCAGATTGGGGCTTCCAGAGCCTCATAAACCTGCGATTCAAGGAGCCTAACGATGTGATAGAATTCGTTATGGGACTAAAGGATGGGGGCATCCAAAAAAGAATATTTGACTACATGAAAGACTGATCATGTGCTATTCTGGTTGTTTATTTTTAGCATAAAACCTAGCAGCTGATTTAGCAGCTTACGGTATCATGGATGTTTTCGGTTCTCCAGCCCATCCATACTACTCAAGGCAAGAATACGAAAAAAAGAAGAAACAATGGGACCAGAGGGCAATCTGAAAAAGGCTTATTGCTCCTGAAGACTTGCCGAAAAAGAAACATTCTTTAGGATATTTACATGCATTAGGTGTGGAGACGATTGTATGCCCATGGCCTATGTGTTGATTAACACTGAACCAAAGCACATGGAAAGCGTTGTAGAGAGTTTGGAGAAACTTGATGCTGTTGTGGAAATATTTCCTGTTTACGGCGTCTACGATGTAGTGGCTAAGATTCAAGCAGAAACCATGGAAAAACTCAAAGGCATTGTTACTTGGAAAGTGCGGAGCCTAGACGAGGTCAGGTCAACCATAACCATGCTTATCCTTGAAGACAAAAAGTAACATAACATCGTCTTTCGTTTCCATTCTACACAAAAAGAAGCGTGAATCAGCCTTGACGCGTGCTGTAATACTCTATTGGTCCAGCACCGGAAACACTGAGAAAGTGGCTTTTGCACTAAAGGATGGCTTAGAGGCTGCGGGAGTAAATGTTTCTGTAATAAAAACAACCGAAACAGAGGACATAGACTACTTCGATTATGACCTCGTCTGTGTTGGCTCCCCGTCTATTCAGTGGCATCCACCCAAGCAGGTTACAGAGTTTTTGCTCAAAAAATTTGACGATTACCGAAAGCAGGGAAAAATCAAGACAGGCGCCCCAAAAGTTCCCAGAAAAAACGCATTAATATTCTGTACCTATTCAGGACCGCACACTGGACTTAACGAAGCAACCCCTGTCGGAAAGTATGTGGGGCAGTTCTTTGAGCACCTCGGCTTTACAGTATTGGATGAATGGTATGTTCTAAGCGAGTTCCATGGCTCAGAGGAACGCAGCACAAAAGGTAGAATGGGCGACATCAGAGGAAAACCAACAGAAGAAGACCTACAAAAAATAAGAATGGACGCCCAAAAACTGGCTTCCAAACTCTAAAAGTCCCTTTTCCATATTTTGATTTAATCAACGGTTTAATTTTAACCCCACAAACACTAGAGAAAACAAAACAAAATAAAGAGCTGAAAGCATATCCTTTGACCAAAAAGAAAAAGAGTTGTTTACATGAATGAGGAAACTCTCAAAACACTTTCCTTATGCTCTTTCTTTGTTTTTCTCTTCGGAGCCTTAGGTTTTCTGGTTGCTATTATCCTGAATGCCGTAATATTTTACAGTGAAGCACCTTCAAGTAATATATATGAGACTTTGGTTCAAACCGAAATTCTTGCAATTACATATATTCCCTATTATCTTTTAATATCGGTCTTATTTGCTGGTCTAGGGCTATTCATTGCCTATAGGTGGGCGCACCCCAATTCCACTTAAAAATAGGGGTTTGGGTTTGGGGTTAATTTTTGTTTCTTTATGGTTTGGAAGCTGAACCTCCCAAATTTTTGGTGCTTGCCAGATTCTACTCAACAGTGACTTTCTTTGTTTTTCCTTCCCAGACTCCGTGTAGGTTACAGAACTCTTGTGCTCTCAATGTTGCTGTCTGGTTCAGTGTCACATTCAATGTTACGACGTATTTGTCTGACAGTTCAGAGCCAAACTCTACCCTAGAGATTAATCGTTCTCCGGCATAGAGCGTAACCCAGTTTATCCAGTGACTTAAGGTGTTGGGGTGCTCAACTCCGTCGATTCCGCCAATCTTAATCTTTACGACGAAAGGCTCATTGGCTTTAACCTTGCTAGGTGCCTCAATTATGGGCACATGCTTCTTAGCCATTCCAGTAAGATTCGTCCAGTCTGCTGGTTTATTCAGTTCAGTTAAAGAAAACAATTTTTCAACACTCAAAAATTACATCTCCCAAATAAACTGCCTTTTGGGCTCTAAAAAACCTTATTATACACTCACTTCTACGCCCTTTTTTGGTCTATATACTTCACCCGCAGGATTCCTAAACAATTCAGGCTTCTCTGTGTGAACAGGCACTAGGAGTTTTGGCTTGATTTTGTTTATCATCTCTTGTATTTCGGGACCAGAAGCGTGACCGCTAGCGTGAATCTGGTAAGGTTTCCAGTTGTTCTTGGCGTTGATGTTGAAATGCTTTAACCATCTTTCCATCCGCTCTTGAGAAAGCTCCATCTTGGGATTAAATGGTTCACATTGCGCCCTCACAAACACGGAACCTTCAGGAAGATCAAAGTCTAAGATGTTTTTGAACCTGAAATAGTCCAGATGCAAAACGTAACTGGATGGACTCTCGCTGATCTCAAGGGCGGATATTCCCTTCTCCAAATGCTTCGTATCCACCACTATGTTGTCGCGTTTTCTGCTCCACTCCGAAAGCGGCATATCCCCAACCTTATGCTTAGAGTTACTGTAATCGCCCGGAGAATAGAGCATACACCCGCACCTTTCAAGAAACACTCTGGCGCCCTCATTATACACGCTTCTTCCAATCCTAGCCAACAGATAAGCTAACCGTGGATCAAAAACCGGAATTCTGCCGCTCTTTATCGCAGCATCACGAACCGTCTCATACCTGTCTATGTCCTTCCACGTAAACCCGACCATAACCAAGCCTTCACATTTAGAAAATATGTCAGTCAGGTCCGCCTCCACCTTCTTTTCATCATCCGGCTCCTCTTGGTCAATACGGGTTCCTTCACAAAACATGACATCCGGAGCAAGACCGCTCAGCGCATCTCCCAAATCGTAACCAGTCCTTCCATGAAACCGAACGTCTCCAGTATACAACACCTGCGAGTCTTTCGCTTCAACAAGACAAGCCATAGACCCAGGTATCGAATGATCCACATTAAAGCCCGTAACCGTTAACCCATTCTCGATTGTTTGGGGCTTCTTATGCTCCAAATTACGGAATTCTCGGTTTATCTGTTCCTTTGAGTAGCCCACTTTTGGTTCACCGGGAAAAAATCCTGTTTTTAGTCTTCCCATCTCGCGGTCTTTCGTAGCCGTCAACTGTTTATCTAAGCCCTGCAAGTTTCCAATCTCAGCTACTGACGCCATCAGTTTCTTTGTCATTTCAGAACACAAAAACGGAAATGCACCCAGATACGGGGCATATCCGCAATGATCCAGATGTGCATGCGAAATAAACAATGCATCAGGATGCCAAGAACCTGCTTTCTTTGCCTCCTCAAAACTTTGCACATCTGCCTTCCACAAGTTTTTTGCCCTGAAATCGTAACTTTCAAAATCGTTGGGACAAAGGGCATCCTGCCTGTAGACTCCATCTATGTGCGGCAACAAGCCCAGTTTCAGTAAATCGTGAATTTTGCATCCTGACCGAGGCTGCAGAAACTCTTCAAAAAACAGGCCTTCTTCACTGTATGACAAACCAAAATCGAGAAAGATTGAGCCCTTACCGATTTTGACGAGTATTTTGTTTCCTCCAATGTCACCTACTCCCCCGTAACAAGCAAATTTGATCATCAACTGGAACCCCACAACAAAAGTTAGTTCTCAAGCGCCAAATATAAAATGTGTCAAACCGTCGACACACAATACAGTAATTGAGCCCATCTGAATTGGAATTAAGCAAGAACCAGATAATTATGGGCGAGGTTTTTCTAGGAACCTATAGATTGCCGAGTCATATCGCGCGGTTTCTTTGAAGGCTTCCACAGACAAAACTTTTCTGGTTTCCACGCTTACGTCGCCGTTCTTCTTGTATTCTCTTAGAACTTGACCGTATCTACGGGGGTTAACGATCACAACCACGTTCTCAAAATTTTTTGCTGCCGCCCTAATCATGTTTGGTCCGCCTATGTCGATGTTCTCTAGGGCTGTCTTCATGTCCGCTCCTTGTTCTGTTACCTTTTCGAAAGGATACAGATTACAAACAACCAAATCGATAGGCTCTATTTGGAACTTTTCAAGGTCCTTCATATGCTCTTTCCTGTCTCTTATGGCAAGTATGCCACCAATCAACTTTGGGTGCTCGGTCTTAACTCTGCCCTCCAAAATCTCAGGAAATCCTGTAACCTCTGAAACATGTTTAACGAACCGGATTCCCCCCTCTTCCAAACTTTTGAAAGTTCCACCAGTCGAAATTATCTCAAACCCAAGTTTGCCGAGTTCTCTAGCGAAACTAACGATACCTGTTTTGTCATAAACGGAAATCAGGGCACACTTCATACTCATCAGCACCAACCAATGCTCTAGTCTTGTTATTGGGGGTAATGAAACAAAAGTCTTTCAACTGCCTCGTTTTATGCCAAAAATTAAAAAGGACAACATAAGCATAACAAAAAGTGGAAACGGGTTCGCTATCATGAATCTAATTCCAAACATGCAAAAACCAAAGTCTAGATCAATCGAAGAAGGAGGTGTACTTTATGTCAAAGGATCCGAATACGATCTATGTTGGAACGAAACCTGCAATGAGCTACGTTTTGGCGGTGATTACACACTTCAACGACTCTGACGCCAAAGAGGTTACTTTGAAGGCTAGAGGAAGAGCAATAACAACTACTATAGATGTTGTCGAAATAGTCCGCCGCAAGTTCCTGAAAGAGCTGAAAACTAGCAAAATAGAAATTGGAACCGAAGAGATGCAGCGAGAAGACGGAACAAGAAACGTTTCAACAATCGAGATAAACCTGAAGCGCTGAGAATCCGACAGCCTTAACCTGAAACAAAAATCCCTTAATTTTTGTCTTTTTCTTTTTTTCTGTTCACGTCAACAATAATTCTTTGGAGCTGGACTCGCTTGTCGGGTTTTGGGAGAAAAAGCGTTTTTTTGGTTTCTGACTTAAAGTCCATCTTGTTTTAGATAGTGGTCGTTTTCTTTTTTTGACCCAAAGCTTCTTACGCCTTTTTCCTTCAGCTGTTTTCTAAGTTTTCTGGCATATTCAGAGCTTATTTCTCCCCTCTTCTCCAAATAGCAGATTATCTCTTCCGCCTGCTCCACTTTGTCGCATCTGCGGAGGAAATCAATCACATCCGGTGTATACGCAGTAAATTTCCTCGAGACCGCCTTCTCGCCCGTAGCAGGGTCGGATCGCACAGAATTTATCTTTATTCCACAGTTCCCGCTCTCCATTTCTTGAGCCAAGTTCGGGAACATTTTTCGAAAGCTTTCCTTCTCAACATCCATTTTCTGGGCGTTCTCCTTCTTGCTGATTATATGCTGTTGATCGACCGTCTTGCAATATTTTTCTTTGATTGAACCTCTATTTAAATTGTGATCAGCCTTTTTTCTAAAAGACAGTTTTCTATATGGGCACAAACTTTTGAAGCGGATTCTCCTTGAGGATCTTTGTAAGCTGATTTAGGCTCAAACCTGTTCGAGCATCTCCATATGTTTCACATCTCTGTAATTTTCCCAAATAATCTAGGCTTCGAACCATAAGTTCTACCTCATCTCCAGAAGGAAGAATGACATGAATATGAAAGGAAGACTCTTTTCTGCCCTCTTTAGTTACTGAACGCCACTCCGAACTCTCAGCCTCAAAATTATGCTTCTGAAGCTGGTTTAAAACCTGAAGGTGATCTTGAGAAAATGTAACGATGTCTATGTCACTGTTTTTGCGGGCTGTTCCCCTCCAAACGCTTCCCACAAGACGCGGACTAAAACCGTCTAGTGCCTCCATTATTTCCCTTGCTTCTCTTCGCATTCGCAGAAGCATCTCCTTTCTTGAGGCACCCTCCCTCTCTTCGGCGATTCTATCCATTTCCTCTGCAACCTCGAAGTTGCTGGGAAGAACTCGAGCACCTAACGTTTCTGCAGCTCTTTTCTTGGCTTGTTTGTACTCTTTTTCTTGGGACGTATAGAGTAGGAGTGCGGCTTCTTGGGCGACTCTGTTTCTCAGAATTTTTGCACGGTTGCCCTTCAAGACTTTTCATCAACCACATGTTATCTTGTGTAATTGTAATAATAGATTGGATAGTAGATGTCTGCGATTGGAAAGTTTGGATCGTCATAAACAATGTCTAGAGCTAATCCGTACTGGTCAAGTAGGTCTTGGCTTAAATCCCAGATTTGCTCTGAATCATCGTCTGGTCCCCAGTATCCCCATATTCTGTCGTCTAGGGAACGCATACCCCAAGCATAATTCTGGGGCAAAACCAAAGCAGCTTGGGCTTCAGTTTTTCCGTAATCTTCTGGATTTTGTTGCATGTGGTTCCAGAACTGTTGTATCGCCGCGAAGTGTTCGTCCGTTAGGATGCCGTATGGGTTGCCTGGAGGGTTTGTGGGGTAGTTAAAGATGATTATGTAATCTGCTCCTGCTTCATAGGAGATGCGCATGTCTTCGAGCATTTCTGGTCCAGTCTTATAGACTCCTTTAGGGTCGTTTTTTTGGTCGTTTTCTCGGTCTATGTCATTCCATACGATGATTGAACCCCAGTTTTTCTGTTGAACGGTCGCTGCGCCTCTGCAAAGACCGATGTGTTTTGGTGTACTGTGGTTCCATCCTAGCTCAACAAAGATTGTGTCGTAGCCTGCAAGGTAATCAAACCAATACAAGGCATAATCAGCAGTGAAAGCCGTAATCGATCGGTTATTTAGCACATTAAGTTGCAAATGGTTTTCAAGGTATTCTATATACCTATTTTTTGCTAGTTCATAATCTCGGGTTACAGTTTCGTTTTCGTCTTCTTCGATATACTCTTTTATTGTTTGGTAGACTTCCGGGTCAACTTCTTTAATATGGTGAAAATTGAATTCCCAATCATGGTCAAGTTGAATTCCACCGGGCTCATCAAAAAAGTAGACCCCTAAGAATCTGTTTCCCCATCGGTTTTTAGCGAAGTCTAGCCATGGAATCTGCCATAGATGATCAGTGTCAAACCAGCCAAAAAACACGATAAAATCTAGGCCAGATTCGACAGCGTAATCACAGATTATGTTTGTGGCTGTTTCATTCTTGCTTATTGGTCCTGATTGCAGCACAAACAGATTGGTGTAGTCTTTGGTTTTGTCAATTAGCAGTTTTGCCTCGGCAGTTGTGTTGCCGCAAAAAGAAATTCCGAAATAAGGTTCTACTGGATATGTTGCTCCGTTTTCTGGATCATTCGGAAAATAGACTACTATCGCCAACACTGAGGAAATGAGTATTGAAGAGAGGAAAATCCATTTCAGCCTAGAAACCGTCTTTCGTATTGAACTCAACTTGATAATCCTAACCTATTAGGTTGCTTAAGTAAGTAAAGATTTTGGACCGCTTATTTGTTAGTTTTTTATTAATTTAACTAATATTTAATCAATGAATGGGGTATAAGAAAAACTTTTAATTATAATCTCTACCGAGTTTCCATCAGTAGGTGGAAGTCCTTCAAACAACCATAAATTCATTATCGCTCTTACCCCTTCTGGATCGATGTTTCGTGAACAATAAAAAGAATTGATTAAGGTAGAGTAATCCCCTTCGTAGCTTTCAAAATATATGCCGTCTCTGTTCCAGAAAAAATAATGGCTTGAAAAGGCATCATCTATACTGGCATTAAATGATTTATATGTAATTCCGCTTTTATAAGGGGCTGGTTGAACGGTATAACATGAATTGTTTGAAAAGTTGTTCCCCCATCGAGAAAATTCAATATCCACTTCATGATCATCATCTTTGTAACTGAATAAACCAAGTACAACGTTTTTATCTAAATCATTAATCTTGCTTGCTAACCAAAAAGAATATGTCCCGTATCCCAATGTTTGTTTTGTGTTTACCTCTGCACAATACCACTTTCCGTTATTATTTGTTATTTTGAGATGTAACCAACCATTAGAATCAATCCAAACATTTTGAGGACTGTTTGACCAGTCATTTGGTCCTGGATTTGACAAATTACCATTTCTTATGTTCCAAGCGTAACCAGAAAAGAATAATGTTCCGTTATCAGAAAGATAGTTTACGGTTTCTACGGATTCTTTTAAATCAAAAACACTAGTTTCATTTGTAATATTTGATTCAGGCTCATTTATAATATTTGATCCTTTGATTTCGTATGTGGTTTTCATCAGAAAAATATGAGTTGTCAGTAATAAACAGTATAAGAAAAGCACGATAATCATTAGTTTTTGCAATTTTTTTCGTGTCAAATCAACATCTATATTGTGCATTAACATTCACTATATTTAAATATTAAATGCTGATATTTGACATTTAAAAACTAATTTACTGAACGGGAATAACTCTAAGGGTTAAGAACTTTCTACACAGAAAAATGAAGGTTTTACATTGCTCCCATTTTGGAACAACAGTCTTGATCACTGAAAAAGATTTATTCTAGATTATATGGGCAAAAGCTCCCGAGGTCCCAATAATTAATCTTACACTTGACGGGCAGAAGTTCGTAAGGCTCTTCGCCTTGCTCCCACCCATCCGCCCCTTGCTAAGTTTGATGAGACATCGCGCTAGTTTTGGGTTTGGGGTTAAAATTTAATGCACGCACAAATAATAGAGGAAAAGACCGTGGAAACCTGAAAGATGCCATCCTGTCTCACGCGGTGTGAAACAGTTTACACTTACAATTCATTGATTAATTGGGAAAATGTAAAAAACATGATTTCTAGAGATTAAATTTTAACTTTTGTTGCACTGTTCCCTTTTTGTTCTGTGTCGACTATTGTGCCGTCGTTATCATAGACGCTTCAGTCATGCGCGGTGCGGCTTTCATTATATTATTCGGATAAACTTGAAAGGGTAATCACGTCTATGTCTGCTTCTCTTGACTTCAAATAATCGGAGACTTCTTCAAATTGAGATGTGAGATATTGCGTTTCATAAATGGCGTCCTCATCCACTATCTGATGGAACGTTAAAATGACTAATCCGTTTTGTAGAATCGCCGAGTCAATTCTATCTTTGATAGCTTGTACTGGCGTGGTGTTTATGACAATGAAGGCTTTGAGTTTGTATTGGATGTCGTGGTCAAAGTTTGATAGCTGCGGCTGGTAAGTATCAGACACAATTGTTCTTCCGAGGCTATGCTGCTCTCGTACAACTTCGATTATATTATCATTATAGCTGCCGTATGGATAGGCAAATATGTGTGCGGACCTATCAAAACCGTTAGCAACAAGCCAATAATACGACATGTTCACTTCGTATGCGATATCCTTAGGTGACAAAAGTGATAAGTTATGGTGACTGTATCCATGATTGCCTATGTCCCATCCATCTTCATAAAGCATCTGTAGTTGGCTTATTGTTAAATAATCGCCAGATATATTGTAGCCGGGTATTGTAAATCCGGTTCCTGCTGCGGCTATTACTAATACGGTTCCTACCTGTTCATTTTTGTCCATTATAGGCTTGGCGTTAAGTATGTTGCTCCATCCGTCGTCAAACGCTATTATAGCCTTAGGTCTTGCTTGATAGCTATGCCGGTAATCATCGAAACTAATGCTGGTGTCCATTCCTGCTTTAGGCTGCACTCTCACTCGCAAGAAAATTATTGGGCCATCCCAGGCTGCTCCACCTACAACAACGAACTGAGGTTTTGTGATGACAATATGATTCCATCCTTCCACAAGCGTGTGAAATTGTATTTCAAGCACAAAAAAGGCTGACCAATCAGTAGTGGGGCTTAAGTAAAAGTCTACACTGTTCAAACTTGTTATGTTATGCACGTACACCCATACTATAACGTTTGTAGCATCTGAAAGGTCTATGTTCACTGTTTTTGTTGTGAACGCAACATTTCCGCCTGTTCCAGTTAGCTTCAATGACTGATTACCCTGCATTGCATTTGATGTGTCCGCCTCTTGTGATGCTCCAATTCCATCTACTCTCCAATCAGTTATATGCTCAAAATCTTCAAATATTTCGCCTTCATAAAAAACGTAATGCGCGCCATCACCTTGCCCCTCATCCAAAGGCACGTTTTCTAGTATTGGTAAAACAACAATAATTCCACCTATAAAAACAGCTAAGACAATGAGAAGAATGCCTAACTTGATTGCGTTAGAAGACCAGTTACTTACGTTTACCCCTTCGTTATAACTCATAATATCCCCCTTCTTTATCACTATTACGTGATTTCATGTTGTATTAAATATATGGGAAAAAAGACAAAAAAATAGAAGAAAAAAAGGTTCGAAATGAAGGCTTGACATCAACCTGTGATGTTAGTATCTTCTTCTTTTAGCGAAACATTCTCTGCAGTATACAGGCCTGCTTCCGCTAGGCTTGAATGGAACTTCGCATTCTTTGCCACACTCTGCACAGGTTGCTTTATGCATCTCGCGGTTCTCTCTATAGGACAAGTAGCTTACACCTCCAATTTACTCGAAAAGAACTAGCTCTTATGGGACTCCAATTCTTACGTATCAAACCAGTTAATGAGTCTCTTATAACTTTATGCTAACTGTGACCGCCCAGAGAACATTCAACTGTTCGTGTCTGTAAAGAAGAGTCTTGTTTGCCCCATGGTTTTGATGTCGAGGGCTCTAACCTTCACCATTACTGGAAAGTCTTTTACTGCTTTTCCAATGAGGAGACAGTGATGAGGCGGAAGTTCTTGAGCAATAGATTTCACTGTTTCAGAATCTACCCTCGCAGCCTTTGACACGGTTTCGAGGTCACGTTCATTAGTGAAGTTGAAAAGAAAGATGCTGTCGGCTTGGCGGTAGATGTTCTCTTTTATGGTGTCCGGTTGAT
>SOJY01000257.1 GCA_004376385.1 Candidatus Bathyarchaeum sp. | reverse complement strand
CAATAGCCGCAATCTTTGCTGTCATAACAATCCGCCAGAAAATAGCAGGATAAACGCAACAACCCAAAGGGTTAATTCCCTCTCCCTTTTTTTGCTTAATTTCTAGCCAGTTAGCATATGCTCTTTTTATCGTGCGCGCGTGAACTCCCGAAAATCTTAAACTGTACACAAAAAAGATAGTATAGAGAAGTGTAATCCCTTGCAGTTTCTAAAGCACATCAAAATTAAGCGAATTGAAACAAGACCCAACGATGCTTGGTACGACATGAGCTTGCGTCAGTTAAGGAACGGAGAAGTGAGTTTCTACAGAGTGAAAGACTTCCTTACGGGCGATTGGCTTTTTAAAATGTGCAAAGACAAAGAACAGGGAAAGATCCTGGTCAAGGCTGTGAAATGCCCAGCAGGTATCCACTTCTCACAGTTAGAAGGAAAAACCATGGTTTTTCAGGATAGCCTAATTGATGGAATGCTCTACGACGTGATTTCCTTAACAGAATCAGACGAGAATAATCGACTTAGACGAAACATTGTCTCCAGCATCGAAGAGGTTCCAGCCATCATCAAGGAGAACTATGAAATTAAATCCTATGAAGAGGCAACTGGAAAGAAAGCGCCTGGAAAGCATTTAGTTACTTTGTCTAAGCGAGAAAACGAAAAGGAACTCATAACCCTTTTTGTGCTTGAACGAGCATGGACGCTTTCAGAATCAACACCAGAAGAGAAACTGAAAGAGAAAGAACAGACAACACAAAAGACAAAGGCAACAAAAAAAGAAGTGGACACGGGAGAAGATTGGTCGTGTCCCATCTGTGGTAAAAAACATCGATTAATACATGTGGAAACAGAAAAGACGATTAAACATGTGCTACGAAAACCAAGTTCACAATAACTTCTTTTGAGATACACTTGAAAGAAGAAAGATCAAATTAAAACTGTAAGAAAAACCGAGAAGATTTTAAATTTGGATGGCGGGGACATCTCCCGCAAAAACCCTACTGTTTTATTGTGCTGGCAATTAATTCTTGGAAATACTGTTTTCGTCTATTCGTTTACATATCTGTTCAACGACTTGGACGTTTTCGTATCCCATCTCAGGAGTGACCAGAGGTTGTCCATTACCAGAAAGGCTTTCCACAAACGACTTGATAATTCGTGCATGCGAAACACTATAGTTTCGTGGTCCTTTTCGTTTGGTTACGATATTTTTCAAATATGTGCCCCATATCTTGGCTTGTTGGGACACATTACCGAAATGCAGTATTCCACGTCCTGGCTTTGAAACAAGTAGGCTACTTACGGGATAAATATCAGCGTGGATTGTACCTCCAGTGCCGTAGATGTTTGCGTGAACGACAGTTAGGTCGTGTCCTGGCGCATTAAAGCTGATGTGAATGGTTCCAAACTTGTTTTTTTCAGCTTCTAAAGTTACCCGCAATTCATCAACAGCCATCCACGGGTGAGAACCCAGCTTGTCAGTTAGTACGGATTTTATTTCCAGTTTGCCTAGAAAAGCTTGGAGAAGATATATTGGATGTGGCAAGTTTTCTCCAAATCTACCACCGGATAGTTTATGGCACCAATGGTTTTTGTCTCCCGCCATTATTTCGTCAGGGCTGTGCAAAACCCCAACATCCATTCCTATGACTTGCCCTATTTCTCCTGCTTTAACTTTATTTAGTGCATCAAAAATTGACTGTTCAAAGAGTTGACTATGAATTATTGTTAGTTTCCCAGAGGACTTCTGAAGGGCACCAAGCACTTGTTCAGCTTCCTCAGTAGAAACAGTGAAAGGTTTTTCCACAACTAAATTACATCCAGACTTCAGAGCTTCTATAGCTATGTTCGCGTGAAACTTGGGTGGAACACAGACTGAAACAGCGAACAGGTCTTCGTTTTTCAGCATCTCAGAGAAGCTAGTATAGTAAGAAGGAATCCTCCACTCTTTGGCGAATTGCATGGCTGCTTTTTCATTCAAGTCACAAACAGCAACCACAGACAGCCCTGCATCTTTCCACGCATTGATATGGATTCCAGAAATGAATCCACAACCGACTATTCCAACGTTCATCGCAAGCGGTCTCCAGTAGTTTCATCCATAATGCAATCTAATAAAAAAGACTATCTCAATAAAAAGAAAAACAATAACTGAAACGATTGTTGACGCTGAGGGAATGCAACACACGACAATAACATAACCCTAGACATTAACCAGACTTCTGAAATTGTTAACTACTCTCGCTAATTACGTATTACTACCTCAAAATAGTCACATTTCCATTGAACACAGAATATGCATGAATTAAGGCTAATTTTGTCTCTTTTTAACAAAGAAAAACGCTATAACTAGCACCGTGACTACCACTGCCCCCAACGTTACCAAAAGGAAGTACGGAAAAGAAACTGGTTCTCTTGGGATAGACCATACCCTCAAATCAGGATCACATAAACTGGACACGCCCATGCAACCAACAGTCACTATCTCAACTGTACCATCTTCGTCCACGTCACCCGTAGCGACGTTCCAAGCAACAACGCCATCGCCAATTGTCCAATCTTCATTTTGTTTCAGCATTAAGGTCTTACCGTTCCAGCTCCAGACTCTAAGCTGAGCCGCATCTGGAGTAGCCTCAACATTTTTGAAGCTTCCATAAACTGATGTTAACCCGCAGGTCACGATATCTACATGCCCATCGTCGTCAACATCATTTATTGATATGGCTTTGATTTCTGTGATATCTTCTGTAATCCACTCATGGCTTTTTTCCAAAATCAAAGTGTATCCATTCCAATTCCAGATTCTGAGTTGTGCGTTAATTTTTTCGCCGTCATAGGTCCATCCGCCTGTGACTATTTCTGGGATATCATCGTCGTCAACATCAGCCACTTTCAAATTGTTAACTAAAGTATTTCCCATAGGGCTTCCGCTAATAGTTACTCCATAAACACCCTCCACCATACGCCACTCCTCATTCGCTTCCACGAGCAGCTCTTCTCCATCCCAATGCCATATACGTAGTTGACCGCTACTATTCGTCAGGTCATTATCGTAACCCCCAGTGATGATTTCAGTTTCGCCATCATTGTTCAAATCGTACGCGTACACTGAATAGGCATATGCTTCATTCATCGCGCACCATTCTACACTCTTCTTTAAATCGAGCCTGCCGCCATCCCACTGCCACACACATAGTTGAGCAGAAGACTGGTCATCGTTAGAGATACTACCCGCTGTGAGTATCTCGGGCGCGCCGTCATTATCCACATCGCTAACGAAGATTGAGCTGACGGATATTCCTTCGTGGCTGCCTTTCAGAACCAAGACTTCACCGTTATAGCTCCATATTCTAAGCGAAGCGTAACTGCCCGTGCTGTTTATGACGCGTCCTCCTGTGATTATTTCAGTCGAGCCATCGCCGTCTGAATCAGCAGCATAAATGGAGCTGATAACTCCTGCCCAATTGTAACTGTGTTCAAGAGTAAAGTTTTCTCCGTTCCAATTCCAGATTCTAAGCGGAGCCTCCAATTCTGTTGGGACATCATTTGACACATGATACATCAATCCACCTGTAATCATTTCCATGATGCCGTCACTGTCAACATCACCCACAAAGAAATTATGAGTGCCAAAATTGCAGGCGCCACCCACCCCATAGGTTTCCCAATGCTGCTCCCACTCCAAAACCAGCCCATCAGATTCCGCATTCGCGTTACCATTGAGAGAAATGCAGAGAACAATTAGTAACAAGACAAACAGAGCACGTTTGCTGGGATAATTCATGGTACATTCTTCACTTAAAAGAGACTTATTAGACCACTGCACAAAAACAGGAACAAAAAGTGTAAGGGTGGCGCCGAGGGAGGGATTTGAACCCTCGCGACCCAATGGATCACAGGCTTACCGTAGTCGGAGATTCCAGGCATGAACTTCCCATAGTGGAATCTGCTCCCTACCAGATTTCCCGCAAGATGCTCTAGGACACCTCGGCACAACCAGTAGAATAGCATCCAACCTGTTTTTAGTCTTTTCGAAAAAGTGAGTTGTTACTGGTTGCTGCGCCACATCTTAGGATAAATACCGCGGGGCATCAGAACCCGTTGAGTCTTAGCCACAAACCCGTGATCCATCTTCAACATCTTCTCGGAAGAAACAAAGGCTTTTGCCATTGTCACAGCTTCTCCTTTCAGGGTGAAAACCGCAACAGTGTCACCGATTTTGATTCCAGCATCTAATGACAGCACTCCTGGAGCGGTCAAGTGGGCTC
>SOJY01000188.1 GCA_004376385.1 Candidatus Bathyarchaeum sp. | reverse complement strand
CGAATGAAGAAATCCGAGGTAGGTTCTAGTTTTGCTTTGATTAATGCTCTGAAATTTCCAAGACAAAATTTTTTCTAGAAAGAGGGCTTATATTCGTAGTTTGTTCAGAGTTTGGTATCGGTTTAATGTTGATAGGATGTGTTGTTTGGTGTCTTCATCTGGTAAGATTTGTTTGGAGCCTGTGGGTTTTGTCCAGACCGAGGCAGTTGGCAAGGAAGTCAGGGACAAAAACGTAGTTTCAAAGATAGTTTTTCGTGAGGAGTTAACTGAGGCTCTGGAGGGCGTCCAAGAGTTTTCTCATCTGTTTGTTCTTTTTTGGTTACACAAAATAGATGGAAAAGAAAGGAAAATAATGAAGGTTCGTCCCCGAGGAAGAGCGGATATGCCGTTGCTGGGGATCTTTGCAACTCGGACACCTCTTCGCCCAAACCCGATTGGTCTTACGCGAGTCAAACTCCTAAACGCAGAAGGCAACGTGGTTACTGTTCAGGGCTTAGACGCCTTCGACGGAACACCAGTACTGGACATAAAACCGTTCGACAGCTGGGACACAACTGAAGCCTTCAAAGTTCCTGATTGGTGGATGAAACTAGAAAAAGAAAGAACAGGAAAAAAGGAATAGCCTTTTGGAGCTATTCTGTTGCTTTTATTTTCTTGGCAAACTCTCGTCCATACTCGTAGCATTTCTGGAGTTCGTTGCTGTCTGGAACCCACTTAACCGTCATTGCAGGCGCAACCAACTCCATACCAGCACTCTTCAACGCCTTTTCTATAGTGGCAACTGCTCCTCCTCCCCAACCATACGAACCAAAAGCCGCAGCAAGCTTGTTTCGTGGTCTTAAGCCCTCCATTTCTCTGAGAAACGGAGCCACAGTCGGCAAAACACCATTGTTAATTGTCGCAGACCCAACAAGCAGTCCTTTTGTTTCAAGCAACGCAGCTATAATGTCCCCGTTGTCAGAAACTGGAAGCCTAAACAACGTCACTTCAACGCCTTCACTGCTGATGCCATCAAGCATCGCCTTAGCCATCTTTTCTGTGCTATCCCACATAGTATCGTAAACAATCAAAGCCTTCTTTTCTGCTTCGCCCTTAGCCCACCTGAGATAAGCCGTCACTATCTTCATTGGGTCTTTGCGCCAGATTATGCCGTGGCTGGGCGCAATCATGTCAATCTTCAATCCTAACTTCTGAACCTCTTCAATCTTTCTTGTTACCAACGTACTGAAAGGCCACAAAATGTTAGCATAATACTTCGCCGCCTCCTCCATCAGTATGTTCTGGTCCACCTCATCATCGAACCGTTTTGAAGAAGCTAAATGCTGACCAAAACCGTCGTTAGGCAAAAGCAAAGCATCCTTCTCAATATACGTGAACATGCTGTCAGGCCAATGAAGCATCGGAGCTTCAAGGAAACTAAGAGTTCTCTCGCCCAAGTTCAGGGTGTCACCAGTTTTTACAGTTTGGAACTTCCAGTTGCCGAAATAATGTTTCTCTAGTCCTGCTTTACAGTTGGCTGTGCCCACAACAGTTGCGTTGGGCGCAAGTTTCAAGATTTCTTTGATTGATCCTGAGTGGTCTGATTCAACATGGTTTGCTATGATGTAGTCTATCTTTGAGGGGTCAATTACTTCTTTGATTTTTTCGATCATTTCAGATGCAAAGGAATGATGTACGGTGTCAACTAGGGCAACTTTTTTGTCTACAATCAGGTAGGCGTTGTATGTGGTTCCGCGGTGAGTTGAGTATGTGAAGCCGTGGAAATGTCTGATGTTCCAGTCGACTGCTCCAACCCAAAAAATGTTTTCTAAAACTTTAACTGGAGGCATCTATCCTCACCTACAGAATAATTGACTGTTAGAACGTATTAACTTTGCCAAATCGCAGCACAAGAGCCTATTGAAGCAATCTCCGTAGTGGAAAACTCGACACATTTTTCCTTTTTCAGTTACGTAGTGTTTTCTTCTTTCTGATTGAAGTCAATGCTAATTATGTTGAGCAGAACAGGTGCTTTAATGAAATATCTTTTATACTCAAAATGCAGAAATAGGTTTCTGTGACGTAGCAGCCGCCTTCTTATTGAAGGCTCAAAAAATATTTGGTGAAAAAAATGGTTTACTGCACAAAATGCGGAACCAAAAACGAAGAAGACGCGACGCTCTGTGTCAAATGCAAAGAACCACTGAATGTCTACCAAACTGTGAGACGTGAACGGCGACAAAAAGAGAACGAATGCTTTGGGTTACCCAACGGCGGAGCAATCGCAGGCTTAGTCATAGGCCTCATAATTGTCCTGTGGGGAGTCACTTCTGTTCTCGATATGGACTTTGGAAGTTACCTGTGGGCTCTCATAATAATCATCTTTGGGACATTGATGGTTGCTGGAGCACTATACACCATGAATCGCAGACGCTAAACCCTCTCCTTTTTTCTATTCTCTAAAACTACAGTTTTCAGTCTCACAACCAGAACAGATCACTTCATGATCCCACTGGGAAAGCGATATTCTAGTAAAGAGCCAAAAAACAATCAAACTAAACACAAACAGATCAAAAAATAAGCTGCGAACCAACTCGTCGACACCAATCAAGATAAAAAGAGTTCCAAGAACAAAAATGACATTCATAAATAATCGGATCAGATTCTTAAATTTGAACTGGAACAACCCAAAACTTACTCCAACAGTGCCTAACAAAATCATTAATGAACTATGCTCAGCAACATGCCAACCACCAAAAAAGTAGACAGATGCTCCCGCCAAAGCCAAGAGCCCTCCAATTAGCAGACCGATGCATGCTGCACACCATGTTTTGTCTTTTATCCGAAAAATGTGGGCATCAAACATTCCACATGTGGGATGATGTCCCTGCAGAACAGTTGATGTTCCATGAGAAACAAGTTTGGCTGAATCTGAGCCAACAGTTTTCTTTTTTAGGTTGATGATTTTTCCGCATTGGTTAGACGAGAAGACCGCCAGAATTCCTAGGACACAAAATATGCTGAAGATTACACCTATTACCGTTTTTCGCCAAGGAAAATCTCCTGTGACTGTTGGAGGAAAAACTGTCAGCACAAAAACAAGAAGTAAGCCTATGACTGATACTAAAATTTGATACTTTATGTCCGATTTGTTTTTATGTTGCTGAAACATTGCTGTTCGCCTTCTCAGAATAGTGTTTTAACCTGATTCACGATGCCTTGGGAAGCCATGTACCTGTAAAGTTTTCTTTTCAATGCCTTCCTAGAAAACATTCCCCCAACTCTTCGACTCCATGAGCCAAAGAAACTTCTGTAGCAATTATAGAGCTCCTCCTGAACTTCCTTTATAGACAGGCTCTCAGTGGGCATGACTGAGTGGGCCATGTCATAGTTCGCCCAGTTCCAGTCCTCTATCCACCCGTTCTTTCGAGCCTCTTCGAATATGACAGTTCCCGGAAACGGAGTAAGTATCGCAAAGATTGCCAAATCAGGATCCAAGTCATTCGCGAACTCCCTCAATCCCGCTATAGATTCGGCTGTGTCCTGCCGTTGCCCAATAATGAACATGCCTTGAGAAAAGATGTCATTCTCCTTCAGAAGCTTCACTGCTTTTCTTGCATCTTCTGGAGTTGTCTCCTTTCTGAAAGAGTCTAGGGTAGACGAATTGTGGCTTTCCACTCCCAAGAGAACCCAGCGCAGTCCAGCCTTACGCATCTTAGGCAAAACCTCCGGATTTCTCACAACATCGTCGCATCTGACCTGCATGAACCACATCACATCATCTGAAAATCCTCGGCTTATGAGTTCGTCAGCCAATTCGCTTGCACGTTTGCCCAGACCATAATTGTCGTCGGTTAGCCACAGGAATCTGCTTCCATAGTTTTCGTAACAAAATTCGAACTCGTCCGCAATCCGTTTCGGAGACTTCATTCTCCATTCGTTTCCCCAGTGTCTCCATTGACTACAGAACGTGCATCGGTGAGGACAACCTCTGGAGCCTTCAACTAAAGCGTATCGGGTTTTGTTGCCAGCCATGGCAGTGAAGTGGTATTTCTGGACCAGATTCTCGACAAACTTGTATCCGGGAAAAGGTAGACTGTCAAGGTTTTCGATTAGCGGTCGCGGAGGTTTATGTATGATTTGTCCCTTGTTTCTAAAGGAGATTCCGTTTACAGCCGAAAACGGTTGCCCATCAGCAACTGTTTGTGTCAACTCAGCAAGTGTTTCTTCTCCTTCTCCCCGCACAATCACGTCGATTTCAGGGTATGTTTTCAGGCTCTCTTCAGCCATAATTGTGAAGTGTTGCCCACCAGCAACTGTTACGACGTTAGGGTTCACTTTTTTTGCGATCT
>SOJY01000224.1 GCA_004376385.1 Candidatus Bathyarchaeum sp. | reverse complement strand
TAATTCTTTTGAATTCGAGCAAAAAAAGAAGACGCCTTGAAAGGGTTTGCTGAGGTTCCACGCACAGTTGTAATTGAGGAGAAAAAACGTTTCCATCCACCGATGGTTAAAGTCCAACCTTCAGAACTACAAAACATTATTTATGAAAAGAAGAAAAATACGTAAACATTACATGGCGTCTATAAAGTGTGACTGCTGCTGGAGTGTTTACGTATTGTTAGAAAACTCTGGAGCTAAAGCAGCAAATAGTCAGAAAAAGCTACGGAATGACCAATACAATCAAAATGGGCTACACGAAACATTAAAGGTGTAATGATACCAAAAAATACTGGAGACATTCATGAAAAGTCAACACTTGGCAGGCATACTGATGGGCACAGCGGTAATCGTCTTCAGTGCAGTAGTACTTGTTTTAGTAAGCAACAGTCCAGTTTATCCTGAACCACTACATTACACATACAATGTTGTTAATGTGTATCCTCATGACGAAACCGCTTTCACACAAGGACTGATTTTTGAGGATAGCATCATATATGAAAGCACAGGACGCTACGGTCAATCTACTTTGCGCAGTGTAGAATTGGAGACTGGCAACATAATTCAGCTTCACGTTCTACCAGACCAGTTCTTCGGTGAAGGCATCACAATTTTCGATGACAAAATCATCCAATTAACTTGGCAATCAGAAAAAGGCTTTGTTTATGACAAAAACTCGTTTGACTTGTTGCAAGAGTTTACTTATCCCACTGAAGGGTGGGGAATCACGCATGACGGCAGTAGGCTGATAATGAGTGATGGAACAGCAACTTTGTATTTTCTGGACCCAGAAACATTCCAGAAGATTGGCCAGGTTGAAGTGTATGACGAAGAGCCTGTAGAGTTCCTTAATGAACTTGAATACATTCATGGGGAGGTCTATGCGAACATTTGGAAAGAAGAAAAAATTGCAATAATAAATCCGCAAACCGGACGGGTTACGGGGTGGATAGATTTGGAGGGAATCAACGAGGCAGAAAAACAAAATAGCAGCAACGTGCTTAATGGAATTGCATATGACGCAGAAGAGGACAGGCTCTTTGTTACCGGAAAAATGTGGTCACAACTTTTTGAAATCAGTTTAGTTCTTGTGGAATAGTTTTTGATACGCACGTATAAGAGCAAAGATTTTTGGCAATGAAAAAGGGATAGGGAATGGGTTTCCCTTATTCTTCTAGGATTTTGTTTGCTTCTTCGCCGTAGGCATCCATCACGTAGGGTATTCCAGAGATTTTCGATGCTTCCTCTGTTAATGCCATAAGGTCCTTGCGGGAGATTGTGGAGAGTCTAAAGTTTCTGCTTCCAGCCATCAACTGCTGCAAGCCAACCTTGAACTTTTGACAGTAAGTGTAGATACCCACAGCACCCAAAGGTATGTTCTTCATCTCTGAACCAAACTTTTCCTCAAGCTCCGCATAGGCAACAAATATTTCTTTAACGGCACTGCCATACTTGGAAACAGACTTTGGCAAATTGTCCTCTTTTAGCCAGTTTCCTATGTTCTTTCCAACCATTCCAGGTATCATCAAGCCTCTTCCCATACACACCGCCTTAACGTAGGGGCTGCCCATGGCAAGTGCCTTGAATACGCCATCCTCTGACGAGAAACCTCCAGCCATAGCAATATCAGGAACTCTCATGCCTTTTCGTGAAAGTTTTTCACAGAAATTGTACGTAAGAGCCTGCAGATAGAATGTTGGAATTCCCCACTCGTTCATCATTGGCCAAGGACTCATGCCTGTGCCGCCAGGAGCACCATCAATTGTAAGCAAGTCCAGTTTTGCTTCTGCACCATAACGTAACGCCATAGCAAGTTCTAAGGCAGAGTAAGCTCCCGTTTTTAGGGTGACTCGCTTGAATCCTAAGCTTCGTAGACGGTCAACTTCTTCCAAGAATGCCTCTTTAGTTACAAAACCTAAGCGAGAGTGGCGCTCAAATTCTTTGATTGCACCTTCATTGAACGCGACTTGGTTTTCGTGAAGAGTCGGATCGGGCGAAACAATGTAGTCTCTCTTTTTGAGTTCGATAGCTCGTTTCAATGTTTTAACTTTGATTTCTCCACCAATACACTTGGCGCCCTGTCCCCACTTCAACTCGATGGTATCTAAGCCATGTTTTGATGACACGTACTCGGCTACTCCAAATCGGGTGTCCTCAACATTCATTTGAACGAGGAGCTCTCCGTAGCCTTCATGATACTTGTTGTAGATTTCTATTCGGCGATCCATTTCAGGCGATTTCGTGATCTTTCCATTACTATCCAGCACAAGCCCGGGGTCGATTCCGCAAACGTTTTCGCCACAAACAAGTGTGATGCCTGAAATTGCGGCGCCTATTGCAAAGTGTTCCCAGTTTTTGCGGGCGATCTCTGTGGAACCTAATGCGCCGGTGAATAGGGGTACTCTCATTTTGATCTTTTTGGTCCATCCGTAATCTGTTTCGGTGTCCACGTTAGGGAAAAGGGCAGTATCCGGGTCCGCTTTGACTCCTTCTGGAAGTCCTTTTGCTCCTCGGGCGTAGCCTTGAATGTTTAGGTGGGAGTAGTCTACGGGGTAGTTTTTGTCTGCTCCTGCTGTTACTTCTCCGAAGGGTCTAGGGTAGAGTACCTCGCGGCCTCTGAATGATGATAACCAGATTTCGCAACCGCCTTTACATCCATCGATGCAGCGTGAACATATCCCGGACATGGGGGCAACGTTCTTGGATCGATTGAATGTGCCGGTTGATTCGTCTGCGTTTGGTCTTCTTAAATTCATTTTGTTTCATCTCCGATTTTTTCAACATACTCTTATTACGGCATACGGCAACCTCTTGCCTTAAGAGAGGAGCGGTCTTATAAACTTTTTCAATTAGAGGATGTTGCTACCATAAATTTATTAATTTTTGCATGCGTGACACTCACCAAAATGAACACTCATTCAGGCTCGTAGGCACACGTAACATTTGCCATCATGAACAGAAACAACATCGCCACTTTTTTTGGGTTCAATACTTGTTGTTGTTGCCCTCCCAAAGATGTACAGTAGTAAGCTAGTGAATGGTTATTTTAGGAAACCCGTGAAAAGATGTGAAAAAGACACCCCGAGCGGAAATCAGGGTTCAGCTACTTTGTTACTTTGGCGAGTTTGAGGATGCCGTGGCAGTCGCATGCTGTTCCGATTGCTAATGTGTAAGGCTTGTTAAGATTTTCTAATCGTTTCAGGAGGGAGTGGAGTTCTTTTCCATCTATGGCTCCTAATCCTCCTGTCAACTGCCTTGACATCAAAATTCCTGACGCGTCAACATGGTTGTAGACACCGAATTCCAAGAGTCTGTCCATGGAAGCTAGTTTTGGTCTGCCTGTTGAGGCACAGACATCCTTTGGAGGCATACAGTTTTCTCTGCATCGCATATGCGACGCCATGTAACTGACCACTATAACTCCAGAGTATTCATCGACAACCGAAACCAAACTCTTTGGGATGTTCTCTAACACTTTTGGAACACCCTTCAAGTAAGGTTCAAGCTTGTATCCGCGCTTCGCAAGCCAGCCCTCCACAACCTTAGCAACAGCGTTACTGGGGATAGCTGTAACCACCAAGTCAGGCACCTTGGTTTCCATAAGACCCAACAATAGGTCCACAGCATCACCCACAAGAAAAGCGGCTTGCCCATCCGCCAAAGAATCTGAGACGCCCAACTCAGCAGCCTGAACATCAACTTCTGAACTTGCAGTACAGTTAGAGTTTACATCAGCCACCAAAACTTTGGCGCCCTTAGCCTTCAGATACCTGAGAGCCCTTGTGCCAAATTTGCCTCCGCCCATAACAAAAACCAGTTTGCCTTTCAGAACCACGCAATCCCGTGACATAGCTTCCAGCTCTTCTTGAACCAATATTCTTCAATTACTGTTACAGTCTATAATGTTTACCTGATTGGTTGGGCTAGAGAAGGAATGGAAAGCTTCATTTCTACGAAAAGAAATAAATGCTCTAAGTTACCTTGAAACAGTCCTGAGCGGTCGTAGTCTAGCTTGGAAGGACATCAGCCTGCCAACCCAAAAGGGCGGAACGCTGACGAGCCGGGTTCAAATCCCGGCGACCGCACCTCTTTCTATGAGACCTAGAGTTTTGGAAATTTATTTAATAGAGATAAAGTTCATAAAAGACGTTTACTGCATTAATTTGCGGTTAGTTGGATGTGCGGTTGTGGTCTAGCCTGGTAGGACACAGACATCTGGTGTAAGCCTTCCAAGCCTGCAATCCCGGGTTCAAATCCCGGCGGCCGCACCAAATTTTTCACAAAATAGTTTTTGGTGTCGAGAGGTAGCTTTTCAG
>SOJY01000240.1 GCA_004376385.1 Candidatus Bathyarchaeum sp. | reverse complement strand
GATACGAGGATTCCTTTCTTACATCTTTAAGGCTAAGCTTGGAAAATGGTAAAAGTGTACCTATTAATGTGAAGACACTCCAGTCAAGAATGTTTTCGCGGAACATTTGTATGCTCTGTTGCGAGGTTACTTTTTAGTATCTAATCGCATTTATATCTAGGAAAGTTATTGAAAAAAGGGGCAGTCCGTTGGGAAATTGGATCATTGGGATTTGTGCTGCGTGTACGAGAGGAAAAATCCTATGAGATTACTTGTGTTTGTTGAATATTTCCCGCCGAAATTGGGCAGTGATCGCAGAATCTATGAAATAATGAAAAGGATTTCAAAAACGAACGAAATTCATTTTATCGCCATGCCTCCATTTCGATGGCTTTCAGGAAAGTTTTTGCCGGAGGAAGGAAAATTCAGGTTCCATTTACAAAAGAATGACATAATAGAAAAAATCAACGGGATTACTACACATTTCTGCAGAATACCACGTTCGATCCTAAAACTATGGAAGATATCCTACAAATTGGCTTTTTTTCCAACTTTGATTCTGCTTTTCCCTAGAATCTTAGTTGCTGTAAGGAAAATTGATCCAGACGTAGTTGTTCTCAACTATCCCAGCATATACACTGGATTCCTAGGTCTGATCACAGGAAAGATATTAGGCAAAAAAATATTGTTAGATTTCAGTGATTTAATTGCGCAGTACACCACAGATTTTCTAAACTTGAAAAGAAATGGGCTAATTGCAACTTTCATAATTAACGTTCAAAACTTTATAGCGAAAAGTTCGGATAAAATTGTAGCGCCTACAAACTTCATTAGAGAATATGCTCGGTCTTTGGGGGTAAACGCTAAACGGATTTTTGTTGTCCCAAATGGAGTAGACACCAAAGTCTTCGATTTAAAAAACTATGCTTCACGTAGCAAGTCTAAGGCTGATGCAGAAGGAAAGAAGTTATGTGTTTACTGTGGGCGCATAGAGTCGTGGGCTGGGATTAACATCATCACTAGATTATGCGATATTTTCCAGCGAAAGCATTCAGAAGTTAAATTCTTAATAGTCGGCCATGGAAACGAAAATGTTACGAATCTGCAGAACACTACGATAATGAAAGAAGTGCCATATGAAGATGTACCTAAGATTTTGTCTGCAGCAGATGTAATTCTGGTTCCATTCCCCAGAAACGTAGTTTCTCACGCCGCAAGTCCACTGAAACTTTTTGAAGGCATGTCCATGCAAAAGCCAATTGTTGCAAGTGATCTTGATGGAATCGGTGAAGTCGTCATTGACTGCGAAAATGGAATGCTAGCTGATCCTGACAACGTTGACGAATGGTTTGAAGACATTCTATATCTTTTGAACAACGAGTCGGTTGCAACTGAAATGGGAAAAAAAGCAAGAGAAACCATAGAAGAAAAATACGATTGGAATCATATAGCTAAGCTATTCGAGAAGGCATGCGTTGAAGATAGATAAGTTCGTGCCATCTATGCCAAGGTCCACCCCAAACAAAAAAACGTTGAAAAGATTCTACGAAAGAGAAGCCTTAGCTATGAACCACCAGGAGTTGATGTACAGAAAAGGAGAGAAAAATGAAGTTTGGTGGCACACAAAAAGATTCAATTACGTGATTCAATTCATCGAAGAGACACTCGAGGATCAAAAAACTTTCATCGATGTCGGATGTGCAGAAGGCTACTACATGAAATATACAGTGGACAGATTCAATAAGGTCTTTGGTGTTGGTGTAGATATAGCGCGTAGCTACATCAACAAAGCTAAAAGAAATCTCGAGGAAAAAAATGTTGCTTTCGTAGTCTGTGACGCTGAAAGTCTACCCTTTAGAGAATACAGCTTCGATGTTGCACTTTGTTCTGAGGTACTTGAGCATACGGTCAATTACCATAAGGCTTTAACTGAGCTTATAAGAGTCACAAATAGGTGCATTATAATTTCTTTTCCTGGACACACATTTGTGTACAGGCTCCTAGCTAGACCAAAACTGCTACGACAACTAGTACATAGAATAATGCCCCCTGTAGGTCATCTATCACCTGTAGGTCATTTATCAGACATTGCCATTTTACATGTCAAATCTTTTGTGAAAACCTCTAACGAAGTGATGTCAGAAAACCTTTTGGTTGGCGGGGCTTTTCCAACGCAATTGTACAAACTCATTCCATCTACTGGGTTAATTAATGCAATAGATGGCGTAGCATGTCGAATATTGAATAGTCTGAGGCTGACTGAATACACGACAATCCGTGTGATGAAAATATTAAAGAAATCCATACATGAAAATCATGCAGCAGATTATCTAGTGGATGTGAAGCAAACTTGAGAGGTGCTTGAAATTCTCGCAATATTTGCAATGGGCAATTTATTGCTACTGACGCTCAGTTTAGTGATCATTGGAGAGCCGTTAAGAGCCCTGATATCACGCTACTCGCGGCTTTTGAAAGATCTGGACATCCTACAAATTCTAGTGCTTAATGTCTTTTTTGGCGGTCTCACTCTATACGCAATTATGATGATACCATTGCAACTTTTCAGCTATTTCACAATTCTAGGCGTACTCTTGTTTTCTACGTTTTTCGTAACGGCAGAACTACTATACAAGCGACCCAAATTGCCTCAAAAACGTGATTGTCTAAAATACGTTATTGTGTTGTGTCTTTTTCTTATCACCTTATATGTCCGATTGATTCCCGCCTCCCCTTTCACTTTTGGAAGCATCCGTGACACCTCTCTCCATTCGTTATTTGTTCAAGTTATCTTAGAAAACAAGCAAGTGCCAGCAACGTTCCAGCCCTATTCACCAGCAGGCATCATTTATCCTCTGGGATTCCACCCAATAGTAGCTTATGCCGTATGCATCTCGAACTGGCTGATACCGAGTGCAATTCTGTACATTACGACCCTTTTTAGTGCAATGTCTGTACTAGGTGCATATTATTTAGGGAAAGCGTTGTCGTCAAAATGGCATTTTGGTATTAGTCTAGCACTTGTGTTCGCCTTCGTGGCCCCATACCCAAAGTACATTACTTGGGGAAGCAACGCCTTGGTTTTCAGCATTCCACTTTATTTCATTTGCCTTAGCTTTGTTCCTTTGCTTATGAAAGAAAGACGAGAATTTGATTTATCTGAAATAATTTTCATTGGAACTTTATTTGGATACTTGGCCGCAGTACATCTCCAGCCATATGAAACGCTGATTGCCTCAATTGGGTTGTGGTGGCTGATTAATATCGCAAAAAGTAAACGAAAAGCCCTTTCACAGCTAAAGTATATCCTTGTTGTTTTTCTTATAAGCTTGATTATCGTAAGTCCATTTTTATATAGATGGCTAATCTGGTATCCGTATCCTTACCATAACATTGGTCTCCCTGAAGATGTAGAAATACCGATGAAGGTCTGGGCGTCATATGCACTCTCGAATTATCAAGACATCCCACGCGCTCTTCTCAATGGTATCAACTACTTTTGGAATCTGCTAGGTCCATACATTGTGTTGAAAGTGATATACCTCATAATTGCCTCTCTTGGTATCATAATCGCTATTGCCAAAAGGAAAAATGATGCGTTTGACAATGAAATTGTTCAAATATCTTTAGTTACCATTGGAGGACAGATGCTGGTTCTATTGCTAGCTGAAAGTTTTCTATACTCTGTATTTAGTCCTCAGTCAATAATGCTCTACCTGTCCTTGGATATGCTCATTGGAGTGTTTGCCGTATGGCTTTGCCGCAGTGTTTCTTTGCGCTTATTGAAAACAGCTATTACGAAAATCAATCCTAGTCAACTTAGATCTGGTATCACTAAAAACTCAAAAGTTTTGGCAGTAGCACTTCTAGCAGGTATGCTGGTGTATGCCCCATTTGTTTATAGCACCGCCTTCCATGATCCTCAGGAGATTAGGGGAGCCTACGGAGTATGGGCTATCACAACCCCAGATGACCTTGAACTTATGTTGTGGATGAGAGATAACTTGCCACAGGACAGTGTTATACTAGTGAATCAATATGAGAGTGGACTATTCATACCCAGTGTCTCTCACCTCAAAGTGATATTCCCTGTCACTGCGGTCAGTTATTCACGTTCATACCAGACACTTAGCATTTTACTAGAGGAGGGGAACCTTAATCTGACCACATGTAACCTCATGAAGCATTTTAATATAACCCATGTTTTTGTAGGACGTTACACAAGCATTTTCGATATGTACAAACACAAGTGGGATTCTCAACCATTACTTCAAAATCCAAACTTTGACCTTGTCAGGAAAGTGGGTAACGCCTACCTCTTTGCTGTCTCATACAAGTATCCAGAAGTAGCTTTCCAAGACGACTTTGAATACGACA